>JAOPVN010000178.1 GCA_025966175.1 Modestobacter sp.
CGGTGACCTCGCCGACGGCCCGGGCCGCGCGCCCCCCGCCGGCGGCGGCGTTGACCAGCACGGCCACCTCGGGCAGCGGCGTCCTGCTCATGGGGACCGTGCTCAGCGCTGGGTGGGTGCCGGCTCGTCTAGCGGGCTGGGCGTGGTGTCCAGCCGGCTGGGCCCGGCGACGAGCGGTGAGGCCTCGTCGTCGTCCAGGTCCGCGAAGCCCTCGGCCGCCTCCCGCTTCGCCCGCCGCTTGTCGACGAACCGGGCGATCTGGATGGCCATCTCGAACAGCACGCACATCGGCCCGGCCATCAGCAGCATGGTGAACGGGTCCTGCGTCGGGGTGATGAAGGCGGCGAAGACGATGGTGAGGAAGTAGATCCAGCGGCGCGCCTTGGACAGCGCCGCGTAGGTGAGCACGCCGATGAGGTTGAGCACCACGGCGATGAGCGGCAGCTCGAAGCTGACCCCGAAGGCCAGCAGCAGCGAGATGACGAAGCCGATGTAGTCCTCGGCGGTGAGCGCGACCACCACCCCGTCGCCGGCCAGCCCCAGCAGCAGCCGCAGGCCCGCGGAGAGGGAGATGTAGGCCAGTGCGGCCCCGAGGGCGAACAGCAGGGTGGAGACGGTCACGAACGCGACGCCGTAGCGCTTCTCGCTCTTCTTCAGGCCGGGGGTGATGAACGCCCACAGCTGGTACAGCCAGCACGGGGCGGAGAGCACGATCCCGGCGATGAAGGAGATCTTGAGCCGGATCAGCGCCCCGCCGAACACGTTGGTCACCAGCAGCCCGCAGGTGCCGTTGTTGTCGGTGAAGCGCAGGTCGGAGGGCAGGTTGCAGTAGGGCGCGCGGATGAAGTCACCCAGCCCGTGCTCGTACCACCAGAAGGCGACCGCCGTCGCGAGCAGCACGAACAGCAGCGCGATGCCGACGCGGTTGCGCAGCTCGCGGAGGTGGCCGATGAGGGTCATCGTCGCCGCGGCGTCCCGTTCCGGACGCCGCGGTCGGCGGTCGCGCGCTCGCCCTGCCATGGTCACGGGCGGGAACTCAGGTGCGGGTCAGCGGGCGTTGTCGGCGGCCGCCGCGCGGGCCTGCTCGGCGCGCGCCCGGGCCTCGGCCGCATGCAGCTCGGCGGCGCGTGCCTCGGCCTCGTAGTCCACCGCGGCGGGGGTGACCGTCGGAGCGGCCGACGGGGGCACGATCTGACCGGTGACCGGCGTGGTGCGCGCCTCGTCCTTGGCGCGGACGTCGTCGTCCTTCATGCCCTTCATCTCGCCCTTGAAGATCCGCAGCGAGCGGCCCAGCGAGCGCGAGGCGTCCGGCAGCTTCTTGTAGCCGAAGAGCAACAGGATCGCCAGGATGATCAGGCCGATCTCCGGAGCGCCGAGTCCGAGCATGGGGTTCCTCCATGACGTGGGGATGCGCCCGACTGTACGCCGGGACGGTCGCGGAATCGGGGGTTGCGGGAGCTGTGAGCTCCCTGTCCACCTGCGGTTCAGTCCGCGGTCACCGACCGGTCGGCGCGCTGCGCGGCGGCCCGCTCGGCGGTCGCCCGGGCCTCGGCCAGCAGCGGCCGCACGTCCCGCTCGAGTCCGCGCAGCTCGCGGAGCAGCCGCCCGGTGGCGCCGAGCAGGCTGTAGCCGAGGACGCCGAGCACCAGCAGGGCGAGGACGGCGACGGCGATCCACACGATCAGCAACACGGGCACGACCCTAGCCGCCGGGGGTGTGCGGTCGCTGTGGTTCGGCTGCGCACCTGCGGGACCCCGTCAGTCTGCGTAGCGGGCCAGCGCGGCCCGGGCCTCGCCGGCGACCTGCGCGGCGAGCTCGGCCGGCTCGTCGACGGTCGCCGCGCCGCCGAGGGAGGCGACCAGCCGGCGCGCCCAGCCGAGGTCCGACGTCCGGACGCTGACCGCCAGCCCACCCGGCGGCTCGGCGACCTCGGCCTGCTCCTCCACCGGGTAGTAGTCGGCGACCCAGCGCGCGGTCCGGGCCAGCCGCAGTCGCACCAGCGGCGCCTCCGCCGCCGGCTGGTACAGCCCGTCGTCCAGGTCGCGCTCGAGCGCCTCGGGCGGCGCCGCCGCCGGCTCGTCCAGGACCGTCACGTCGTCGATCCGGTCCAGCCGGAAGAGGCGGGTGCCCTCGACGTTGCGGCACCAGGCCTCGAGGTACCAGCGCCCGTCGACCAGCAGCAGCCGCATCGGGTCGACGGTGCGCTCGGTCCGCTCGTCCCGGCTGGGCACGTAGTAGTGCAGGTGCAGGGCCCGGTGCCGCTCCAGGCCGTCGCGGACGACGGCCAGGGACTGCTCCCGGGCATCGACGCTGACCACGACCGGCGCGGCCACCTCCGCCGGGTGCCCCGCCGCGGCCGAGACCTTCGCCAGCGCGCGGCTGACCGCCTCGCCCTCGGCCAGGCCGGGGAGCTCGAGCAGGGTGCGCAGGGCGACGATCAGCGCCACGGCCTCGTCCGTGCTCAGCCGCAGCGGCCGCACCATGCCGGCGGTGAAGGTGACCCGCACCCGGTCGCCCTCGAAGGCCAGGTCGATGAGGTCGCCGGGCCCGTGGCCGGGCAGCCCGCAGACCCACAGCAGGTCCAGGTCGCGGCGCAGCTGGGCCTCGCTGACCCCGAAGTCGCTGGCCGCGTCGGCCAGCCGGACGCCGTCCGGGCGGGCCTGCAGGTAGGGCACCAGCGCCAGCAGCCGGGTCATCCGCTCGGCGGTGCTCGGTGCCGTCATGCCGTCTCCCCGATCGCGGCCAGCCGGGTGAGCCGCGCGATGACGGCGTCGCGCAGCTGCTGCGGCGCCTCGACCAGCACGTCGGGACCGTAGGAGGCGAGCTCGTCGGCCAGCGCCCACGGCTCGGTGGTGCGCAGCTGCAGCCGGTCGTCGCCGTCCTCGGCCGGGCCGAGGGACTCGGCGTGCCGCCGCAGCCCGATCGCGGTGCCCGGCCGGGCCCGGACGACGACGAGGTGCTCCTCGCGGGCCTCCTGACCGGCCACGATCTGGGCCAGGTCCAGGTCGGCGGGGGGCTCGAAGGCGCCGTCGGGTCCGCTGGCCTTCGGCGTCCCCGTGACGCGGGAGAGCCGGAAGACCCGCGGCGCCTGCCGGTCCAGGTCGTGCCCGACCAGGTACCAGCGCCCGTGCCAGGCGACGACCCCCCACGGCTGCACACGACGCCGGGTCGCCTTGTCGGCGTCGGGACGGCGGTAGTCGAAGGCCAGCTCACGGCGGTCGCGGGCGGCGGCGTAGCAGGGCTCGAAGGCGGGCTCCCCGGCGTCCAGCCGCGGCTGGATGGGGATGCCACGGGTCTGGTCGACGACCACCCCGGCGGCCCGCAGCTTCACCAGGGCGCTCTGCGCGGCGCCGGCCAGCTGGGCGGACTGCCACAGCCGCAGCGCCAGGCCGACGGCGGCGGCCTCCTCGCCGGTGAGGGTGATCTCGGGCAGCTCGTAGTCGGCGCGGGCGATCCGGTAGCCGTCCTCGGTGTCGAAGACGCTGGTGCGGCCGGTCTCCAGCGGGACGCCGATCTCGCGGAGCTCGGCCTTGTCCCGCTCGAACATCCGTTTGAACGCCTCGTCGGCCCGCTCGGTGCCGTCGTCGGGCTCGTACCCGGGCACGGTGGCGCGGATCTTCGCCGCCGACACGTACTGCCGGGTGCCGAGCAGGGCGATGACCAGGTTGACCAGTCGTTCCGCCCGCTTGGCTGCCACCCGGACAGGTTACGGCGCGGCGCCGCACGACCCCGCTGGTTAGCCTCCCCCGGTGACTGATGCGCTCTCTTCCGCCCCCGGCTCCCGGATCCGCTGGCGCCGTGGCCGGGTCACCCAGCTCGGCCGGTCGTGGCGGGACGCGCAGGAGATGACCGTCGAGGTGCCCGGCGACGGGACGCTGAAGGCGCTGGCCCACCCCTCCGTCGTCGGCTCCCCGGAGGTCGGCGACGACGTGCTGCTGAACACCACGGCGTGGGCGCAGCGGCTGGGCACCGGCGGGTACGCGCTGGTCGTCGCCGTCCCCGACCGGCTGCCGGCCGACCCGGCGGGGCTGGGCACACCAGGGGCAGGGCACCTGGTCAAGGGGCGGTACACGCCGCTGCAGGTGACCGTGCAGGGCGTCGACGAGCAGGAGACCGAGCACCACGACCTGATCGCCGAGGCCGAGGACATCGGCGGCATGCCGGTCGTCGTCGCCGATCTGCACTCGGCACTGCCCGCCGTGCTCGCCGGCGTGCAGGCCACCGACCCGGCGCTGCGGGTGGCCTACGTGATGACCGACGGCGGGGCGCTGCCCGCGGCGTTCTCCCGCACGCTGGACGCGCTGGCCGGGTCGCTGGCCGGTGTCGTGACCGTCGGCCAGGCGTTCGGCGGGGACCTCGAGGCGGTCACCGTGCACACCGGGCTGCTGGCGGCCCGGCACGTGCTGCAGGCCGACGTCACGATCGTCACCCAGGGCCCGGGGAACCTGGGCACCGGGACACCGTGGGGCTTCTCCGGGGTCGCTGCCGGGGAGGCGTGCAACGCGGTGCACGTGCTCGGTGGGCAGACGGTGGGCGCGCTGCGGATCTCCGACGCCGACCCTCGCCCCCGGCACCGCGGGGTCTCGCACCACTCGCTGACCGCGTTCGGCCGGGTCGCGCTGGGCGGGGTCGCCCTGGTGGCCCCGCGCGGGCTGGGCTCGGAGCTGGGCAGCCAGGTCGAGGAGGACCTGGCCGGCCAGCCGCAGCGCAACCGGATCGAGTGGGTGGACACCGAGGGGCTGGAGGCGGCGTTGAGCGCGCTGCCGGTGCGGCTGTCGACGATGGGCCGCGGGCTGGAGGAGGACCGGGCCTACTTCCTGGCCGCCGCCGCGGCCGGCCGGTACGCCGCCCAGCTCACGCTGTTCGGGCCGCTGCCGGCCTGACTCCGCACCGACCGGGGTCCTTCCTCACATGCTGGCGATCA
>JAOPVN010000183.1 GCA_025966175.1 Modestobacter sp.
CCGCGGTGACGTCGGGCACCGGCGGCGCGGCGACGAGGCGGGCGCGACGGGTCACCTCCGCGGCGGCCTCCGCCCAGCCCCGGCAGGCGACGCACCCCGCCAGGTGCTGGTCGACCCAGCGCTGCGGCAGCCCCGGCATCTCGCCGTCCAGGGTCGCCGAGACGGCCTCACGACACGCAGCACAGCCCACGCTGGCATAGTCGTCGCCGACAGACGCCGAGTTCCCGGAGGGTGGACGTGGGACAGCTGGAACGTCTCGCGGCCCGCGCAGCCGAGGGCGACACGGCGGCGCAGGCCGCGCTGATCCGGGAGACGCAGGCCGACGTCTGGCGGCTGTGCGTGCACCTGGCCGACCGGCAGGTGGCCGAGGACCTCACCCAGGAGACCTACCTGCGGGCGCTGCCGGCGCTGGCGCGGTTCGAGGGCCGCTCGTCACTGCGCACCTGGCTGCTGTCGATCGCCCGCCGGGTCTGCGCCGACCACCTGCGGACCAAGAAGCGGCGCGGCCTGGTGCTGGTCGGCGAGGACACCGACCTCGCTGCCCTGGAGCGCGACGTCCCGGCCGACGAGGTGGGCGGCACGGTCGCCGCCCAGGACGTGCTGGACCGGCTGGAGCCCGAGCGGCGGGAGGCCTTCGTGCTGACCCAGCTGATCGGGCTGCCCTACGCGGAGGCCGCCGAGGTGGTGGGCTGCCCGATCGGCACCATCCGGTCCCGGGTGGCGCGGGCCCGCGCCGACCTGGTGGAGGCGCTGGTCGCCGCCGACCACCCGCGGACGCGCCGCCCCTCCTGATGGAGTTCCACGGCGCCAGGAACGCACCCTGAGACTCCCCCCGGGGTCTGGGCTAGGGGTTCTGGGCTAGGGGTTCTGGGCCGCCAGCCGCCGCAGCCGCTCGTTGTAGGCGGTCAGCTCCGGGTCCTCACCGCTCTCGCCGCGGGCCACGGCCCGGTCGTGCGCGCGGTCGGCGGCCCGGTTGGCCCGCTCCTCCGAGCGGGTCCAGGAGAAGAAGACGACCGCGAGCACCAGCACGGTCGGGAACTCGCCGAAGGACCAGGCGATGCCCCCCGCCGAGCCCTGGTCGAAGAGCGGGTCGATCCCCCAGGACGCCGGCGGATTCGCGTAGCTGGCCAGCAGCACGGTGTCGCTCATCATCACCGTGACGCCGAAGAAGGCGTGGAACGGCGCGGGGAGCAGCAGCTCGAGCATCCGGCCGCCCGGCCCGGTGCGCCGCGGCCAGGGGTCGACGGCGATGATCGGCCCGAAGAACAGCAAACCGGTCATCAGGAAGTGCACGAGCATCAACGTGTGCCCCGGCGTCGACGCCATCAGGTCGTCGAAGATCGGCGTGAAGTAGACGCCGTAGAGACTGGCGATGAACAGCGGCACGGTGAACAGCGGCGAGGCCACCGCCTGCCCTAGCCGGCTGTGCAGGCCGGTGAGCAGCAGCCGGCGCGGCATGCCCGCCGGGCCCGGGGAGGCGGGGAGCCCGCGCAGCGCCAGGGTCACCGGCGCCCCCATGAGCAGCAGGATCGGCGAGATCATCGTCAGCACCATGTGCTGGACCATGTGCAGGCTGAACATCGCCATGCCGTAGGTCTGCAGACCGCTGGCGGTCACGTAGAACAGGCTGGCGCAGCCCGCGAACCACGCGAGGGTGCGCCCCACCGACCACCGCACGCCCCGGCGGTGCAGGCGCCACAGGCCCAGGCCGTAGCCGACGGCCAGCGCGACGGCGAGCCAGGCCACCGGGGAGGCGGCGCCGAGGTCCAGGCCCATCACCCGGCCCACGGTCGGCGGCAGCTCCGGGAGGTGCATGGAGCCCATGCCGCCGTGCTCGTGGTCCACCGTCGTCCTCCTCAGCCCTGCTGTGCCGCCACCACGGTAGGCCGCCTCAGCGCAGCGTGACCTGGCGGGACAGCAGCCCGGCGCGGGCGCGGCGCTCGTCGGCGGTCAGGGGGTCGGTGACCGCGAGCGCCGACTCCAGCCGGGACTGCAGGCCCGCCGACGGGCCGGCCCACTCCTCCCCCGGCGTCTCGGCCGGCACGTCCCAGACGGGGACGACGAGCCCGTGCGCGCGGAACGCCCCGGCGTAGCGGGTGCCGTCGCCCAGGGTCAGCTGTTCGGCGGCCGAGAGCCGGGCCAGCGCGTCCAGCAGCGGCTCCTCCGGCTCCGGGCGGACCCAGCGGACGTGCGCGCGGTCGGTGCCCGGCCGGCACCAGTAGGCGGCCTCGAGCCCGTCCAGCCGCACGGTCGGCATGACCATCTCGTTGGCGTGCTGCAGCCCGGCCTGGGCGGCGGCGTCGACGGCGGCGCCCTCCAGCCAGAAACCGAAGTCGTCGTGCACGGTGACCGCGAACGGGGCGCTGGGGTCCAGCAGCTCCTGCAGCCGGGGGCCGGCGGAGCCCGCGCCACCGATCGGGCCCGGGTCGACCGGGGCGCCGGTGGGGGCCTCGAGCGCGGCGGCGAGCGCCGTCCCCAGGTCGCGGCTGATGTCATCGGACGACGTCGCCAGCTGCACGCCCAGCAGGATCTCGCCGTTGGCGCGGACCAGGGCGGGCGTGCCGCCGGGCAGCACGCTGGCCAGGATCACGTCCTTGCCGCCCGTCGTCCGCAGGGTCGCGGTCGCGGCCGGGACCAGCTCGCGCAGCGCGACCCAGTCGGCCTCCCCGACCAGGCCCTCGAACGGCCGGCGCACCGGCGGCGCGTAGCCGGAGCCGTGGCAGTGCTTGTAGCGGCGACCGGAGCCGCACGGGCAGGGCGCCTTCGGGTTGATCTCCCCGGCGGCGGGGGCGGCGGCGGGACGGCGGGTCGTGGTGCGGGCCATGGCACTCAGCGTATGTGGCCCCGTCGCAGGGGCCCGCTGCGAGCGTGCGAGGGGCGGGGGCGAGGGGGCCCTTTGGCTAGGCTTCCCGGGTGACGCTGGCGCCTGCTCCGCTCGACCTGACCGACCCCGTGGTGGTCGCCGATCCCTACCCGGCGTTCGCCGTGGCCCGGGCGCAGGCGCCCATCCAGTGGCACGAGGGCCTCGGGCTGTGGCTGGCCTTCACCCACGCCGAGTCGAACGCGGTGCTGCGGGACCGCCGGCTGGGCCGGATCTGGTCGGACAAGGCCCCGGCCGAGCGATTCGAGAGCTTCAACCTCATCCACCGCAACGCGATCCTGGAGATGGAGCCGCCGGAGCACACCCGGCTGCGCCGGCTGATCAGCGCTGCCTTCGCCCGCGGGCACGTGGAACGGCTGCGGCCCTGGGTGCAGGACCTGGCCGACTCGCTGGTCGACGAGCTGGTCGAGCGCTCGGGCGGCACGGAGTCCGTCGACGTCCTGGCCGGGATGGCCGAGCTGCTGCCGGTCGCCGTCATCGCCGAGCTGCTCGGCGTTCCCGAGGCGGACCGGCCGCTGCTGCGGCCGTGGTCGAACGCGATCGTGAAGATGTACGAGTACGGCCGGACGACGCAGGTCGAGGACGACGCCGAGCGGGCCGCCGACGAGTTCGTCGGCTACCTGCGGGAGCTGGCCGCGCAGCGGCGGCGCACGCCCGGCGAGGACCTGCTGACCCACCTGGTCACCGTGCGGGACTCCGCGGGCGACCGGCTCACCGAGGACGAGCTGGTCACCACCTGCATCCTGCTGCTCAACGCCGGCCACGAGGCGACCGTCAACGTCAGCGGCAACGGTCTGCTGGCGCTGCTGGAGCACCCTTCGGAACTCGCCCGGCTCCGTGCGGACCCCGGGCTGCTGCCCACCGCGATCGAGGAGCTCATGCGCTTCGACTCCCCGCTGCAGCTGTTCGAGCGCACCGCCACCGAGGACGTGCCGATCGGCGGGGTCACCGTCGAGCGGGGGCAGAAGATCGCCGCCCTGCTGGGCAGCGCGAACCGCGACCCCGCCGTCTTCGCCGACGCCGACACTCTCGACGTCGGCCGCACCGACAACCCGCACATCTCCTTCGGCGCCGGGGTGCACTTCTGCATCGGGGCGCCGCTGGCCCGGGTCGAGCTGCAGGCCTCCTTCGGCGCGCTGCTCTCCCGCACCTCGCGGCTGGAGCTGGCCCGCCCGGCGCGGCGTCGTCCCGAGTTCGTCATGCGCGGCCTGTACGACCTCCCGGTGGTCCTGACCGCCTGAGGCCGTCACACCCCGGCGACGGGCTGCCGATGTGGTTGCTGTCGGCAACGGCGTCGGGAGGTCCCGTGACGGAGAACGAGCGGCCCGAGGACGGCACGGCGCCCACGGCGGGGCCCGGACGGCGCACCAGCCGGCGCGCCCTGGTCGCCGCTGCGGTCGCCGTCCTGGCGCTGCTGGTCGCGGTGCTGGCCGTCGTGAGCGGAGGGGAGGACGACCCCACGCCCGCCGCCGCCCGGGCCGCCGCGAGCGCCACCTCGCCGGCCGCGCCGACCCCCAGCCCCCCGGCCACCCCCAGCAGCACGCCGTCCGCCGGCCCTTCGGTCCCGCCCGGCCCGACCGGGTTTCCCCCCGTCTCCACAGCGGAGGCCGGCGTTCGGCTGGCCGTGGCGCAGGCGGACCTCGCCCGGCTGGCCGGCGAGCTGACCGCACCGGTCGTGCTGAGGTCACCG
>JAOPVN010000193.1 GCA_025966175.1 Modestobacter sp.
GCCCGGCGCTGGACACCGCCCGGGCGAACCTCGCCGCCCAGGTCGAGGCCGCGCGTGCCCAGCTGGACACCCGCAGCGCCGACCTGGCCGCCACAGCCGCCACGCTGAGCGCGGCGACGGCCAAGCAGACCGAGAAGGTCCGCAAGGACGCCACGGCAGCCGCGGAGGCCGCGCGGGAGCAGGCCGCCGTCCGGGTCGCCGCACTGCGCACCGCCGCGGACGCCAACCGTGCAGCCGCCGGCAAGAAGGCCCAGAAGCTGGGCAAGAAGGCCGACAAGCTGTCGAAGAAGGCCGCCAAGCGGCGGGCCGAGCTGGAGAAGGCCGCGGCCAAGGCCCGCAAGCAGGCCGGCAAGCGCACCACGGCGACGGTGACGTCGGTCAAGCGCAGCGTGGGCATCGAGAAGGAGCCCCGCCGGTGGCCGTGGGTGGTCGCCGTCCTGGCCGTCGTCGGCGCTGCCGTCGTCGTCCTGCTGCGCAAGAAGAGCACCGATGACCCGTGGACCCCGGCGCCGACCGGCGACGGACCCGTGCCCAGCTACCGAGAGGACCCCGTGCCCAGCTCCCCCAGCAGTCCCGCAGGCGGTACCGAGACGCCCGAAGCCCAGGGCAAGACCGTGTCCTCGGCCGAGACCGCGCCCGGCGACGCCACCCCGTCCGACAGCGACCTCGGCGCGCAGACCGCCGAGCCGGCCGCCGGCCCGGAGGACCAGAGCAACCTGGCGCCGCCGAAGCCGGCCACCGCCACCGGCGCCGGCGACCCCGGGGAGACCCCGTCGAAGACCGCCGGTCCCACCGACACGCCGTCCAGCCTCGGCAAGCAGCCGAACGAGGACTGATCTCCCCAGCACCACCCTGACGCGGGGGCTCAGCCGATCCGGCTGGGCCCCCGCGTCGCGTCGGGGCCCCGGGCGCAGTGATCCGCCGGAGTAACGTGCGGGGCATGAGCCTGGGCATGGAGGAGGCGTCGACGGAGACCCCGCAGACGGCCTCCCGGATCGAGCCGGCCGGTCGCAAGATGCTGCGCCTGGAGGTCCGGAACAGCCAGACCCCCATCGAGCGCAAGCCGGAGTGGATCAAGACCAAGCTGAAGACCGGGCCGGAGTACACCGAGCTCAAGTCGCTGGTCCGCCGGGAGGGTCTGCACACGGTCTGCGAAGAGGCCGGCTGCCCCAACATCTACGAGTGCTGGGAAGACCGTGAGGCCACCTTCCTCATCGGTGGCGATCAGTGCACCCGGCGCTGCGACTTCTGCCAGATCGACACCGGCAAGCCCGCCGACTTCGACCGCGACGAGCCCCGCCGCGTGGCCGAGAGCGTCGCGACCATGGGCCTGCGTTACGCCACGGTCACCGGCGTCGCCCGCGACGACCTGCCCGACGGCGGTGCCTGGCTCTACGCCGAGACGGTGCGCCAGATCCACGCCGCGATCCCGGGCTGCGGCGTCGAGCTGCTCATCCCCGACTTCAACGCCGAACCCGACCAGCTGGCCGAGGTCTTCTCCTCCCGGCCGGAGGTGCTCGCGCACAACGTCGAGACCGTCCCCCGCATCTTCAAGCGGATCCGCCCCGGCTTCCGCTTCGAGCGCTCCCTGTCGGTGATCACCGCGGCCCGCGAGGCCGGCCTGGTCACCAAGTCCAACCTGATCCTGGGCATGGGCGAGGAGCCGCACGAGGTCGTCGAGGCGATGCAGGCGCTGCACGAGGCGGGTTGTGACCTGCTGACGATCACCCAGTACCTGCGGCCCAGCGTCCGCCACCACCCGGTGGTGCGGTGGGTCAAGCCCGACGAGTTCGTCGGCTTCCAGGCCGAGGCCGAGAAGATCGGCTTCGCCGGCGTCCTGGCCGGTCCGCTCGTGCGCAGCTCCTACCGCGCCGGGCGGCTGTACCAGCAGGCCGCCGAGGCCCGCGGGCTCGCCGTCACGACCCGCTGAACCTCGGCCCGCTGCAGGGGCCCGCCGCGAGCTTGCGAGTGGCGGGGGGCAGCGGGTCCTCTGTCTATCCTGGTCGCATGGCACGCAGCAGGTCCACCGACCCCTCCGCCCCCACCGGCAACGCCGGACGGGGCCCCGCCGGGGGCGCGCCCGGACGCGGCAGCAAGGGCGCCACTGCCGCGAGCGGCAAGAAGGTCAAGGTCGGCAAGGACGGTCAGCCGAAGGTCTCGCGGCTGAGCAAGTTCAAGAGCCAGGCCGGCATGATGACCCAGGCCTACAAGCTCACGTACAAGAACGACCCGAAGCTCCCCTGGGTCATGCTGATCGCCTTCGTGGTGGTTGCCGCGGTCGTCGAGCTCATCGGCATCCTGCTCAGCTCCCCGTTCCTCGTCATCCCGATCGCCGTCCTGCTCGGTCTGCTGGCCGCGCTGATCATCTTCGGCCGCCGGGCGCAGGGCACGGCCTACCGGCAGGTCGAAGGCCAGCCGGGCGCCGCCTCGTGGGTGCTCGAGGGCATGCGCGGTGACTGGCGGGTGTCCTCCGGCGTCGCCGGCAACCGCGAACTGGACGCCGTCCACCGGGTGCTCGGCCGGCCGGGGATCGTGCTGGTCGGCGAGGGTGCCCCGCAGCGGGTGCGCGGCCTGATCGCGCAGGAGAAGCGGCGGATCGCCAAGGTCGTCGGCGACACTCCCATCTACGACGTCACGGTCGGGGACGGCGAGGGCCAGGTCCCGCTCAAGAAGCTCAGCGCCCACGTCATGAAGCTGCCGCGCAACCTCTCCGCGGCCGAGGTCAACGCCCTCGGCAAGCGGATGAGCGCCCTGGGTGGTGCCCGGATGCCGGTGCCCGGCGGCCCGCTGCCCGGCGGCAAGCAGATGTCGGTCAGCCAGCGCCAGGTCCGGCGACGCTGAGGTCCCCCTCGGGGGCCGGAGGCTCCCCGAGGGGATGGGAAGCGGCTCAGCACCAGGGGCGGCACCTGGTTGCGGTGCGGTCCGCGAGGATCGCAGTGTCATTGCAGGTCACGCCGGCGCATCAACGCCAATCCGACCGTGGCGAACAGCACCAGGTAGCCGAGCAGGAACCCGATCGCCGTCCCGCCGGCGAGGATGGTCTGGACGCCGGGTGTGCTCTCCCCCGGGTTCTCGCCGAGCGCACCGACCAGGGACCCCGCGGCTGTGCCCGGCAGGTGGTCGGTGACGACGGCGAGCCCGCTGATCAGGCTGCTGACCCCGCGCAGCAGGTTCTCCACGACCAGCGCCCACACCAGCCCGAGCCCGACGGCGATCGCCGGGCTGCGGGTCAGCACCCCGATCAGCACTCCGGCCGCCGCCCACATGCCGAGCACCAGGGAGCCGGTGCCCCACCCCCGGGCGAGCTCAGCGATCGACGGGAACGCCACCGGCTGGTGCTCCACCACGGCCAGCACGCTGGCCACCCCGAGGTCCAGCGCGAACGTGGCGAGGACGAGGCCGACCACGGTCAGGGCCAGGACGACGAGGGTGCCGCCGAACGCCGTCCCCCGGCCCGGGCCCTGGGTCAGCACCGTCTTCCAGGTGCCCCAGCCGAAGCCACTGCCCACGGTCAGCGCACCCAGGATCATCAGGATCGCGCCGCCGAACAGCGGCGTGCCCTGCACCGCGGCGACCGGGACGGCGCCGGGCATGAGGTTCGCCAGCAGTTGGGTGCGCGGCACGGCATCGGCCACCGCGGAACCGTTGCCGGTGCGGTAGGCGGTGTAGTTGAAGACGTAGACGAAGGCCAGGTCGAGGGCGAACCAGACGCCGATCAGGACCCAGACGGCGGGCCAGCGGCGCAGCCGGAGCAGCTCCGCGCGGACGCCGGCGAGCAGGCCGGTCATCGGATGCTCCCGACCGGCTGCGCGACCGGCGTCCCGGTCATCGCCAGGAACACCTCTTCCAGCGACCGCTCCACGGTCGTCACCTCCAGCACGTCGACTCCCTCGGCCACCAGTTCCCGGGTCAGCTGCGGGATGACGTCGGGGTCGGCGTGCACCCGCAGCGCCTCCTCCCCGCCGTCGTGCTCCGGCCCGCGGATGATCTCCACGGCGTCGTCCCCGCTCACCCGCATCGCGATCGCCAGCGCACGGTCCAGCGGCCGGGCGCGCAGCAGTACCGCCGTCGCCCCGCGCAGCTCCGCGACGGTCCCCTCGGTCAGCAACCGGCCATCGGCGATGACGCCGACCCGGTCGCAGACCTCCTGGACCTCGGTGAGCAGGTGGCTGGAGAGCACGACGGTCTGCCCACCGGCAGCGACGTCGACCAGCAGCGCGCGCATGTCCGCCATCCCCGCCGGGTCCAGGCCGTTGGTCGGCTCGTCGAGCACCAGCAGGTCGGGGTCGCCCAGCAGCGCGGCGGCGACCCCGAGACGCTGCTTCATGCCCAGCGAGTAGCGGCTGTACCGGTCGCGCCCGCGGGCGCCGAGGTCGACCCGGTCCAGCACCGCGTCGACGGCACGGTCGTCGGCGCCGCGGTACCGCGCCATCACCCGCAGGTTGTCCCGGCCGGAGAGGTACGGGTAGAAGCCCGGGCCCTCGACCAGCGCGCCCACCCGGGCCACGGCGGCCGGGGTGCCCGGCGGTTCGCCCAGCACGGTCGCCCGGCCGCTGGTGGGCCGGACCAGCCCGAGGACCATGCGCAGGGTCGTCGTCTTCCCTGCGCCGTTCGGACCGAGGAAGCCGTACACCTCCCCCCGCCGCACGGTCAGGCTGACGGAGTCGACCGCCAGCCGGTCGCCATAGCGCTTGCTGAGCCCGTCGGTGCTCACGATGGTGTCGGTCATGGGAGCCACCCTCGGGCCGGAGCGCCGTCGCGCACATCCGCCGTCCGGCGGCTCCCGGCGTACGCAGGACTGCGTACGCCGATGACGTCGGGAGGAGGACGCGGGCGCACGGCCCGCGGACCTATCGTCGCCGGATGCCCGTCTCTGCCGCGCCGGTCCGCCGTCTCCGGCTGCCCCGCGACTGGTGGTGGGACGTCGGACCGGCCGCGCTGCTGCTCCTGCTCTGCTGGGTCGGCACCGGGCCGGCCGCGCGGAACCAGGGGATGCCGCCGCCGGACGCCAGGGCCTACGTCCTGGTCACCGTCGCCGCGTTGGCGCTGCTGCTGCGCCGCCGGGCACCGCTGCTCACGCTGGCCGTCTGCGGCGCCGCGCTCGGCGGCTACCTGCTGCTCGGGAACCCGTTCGGGCCCGTCCTGCTGACCGGACCGGTGGCCGCCTACGCGGTGGCGACCCGGGTGCCCGCGCGCACCGCCGTCCTGGCGGGAGGAGCCTTCGTGCTGGTCACCGCGCTCCCCCACGTGCTCGATGCCGATTCGGGCGGATGGTTGCCCCGGCTGACCTGGGCCGTCGGCTGGACCGCCGTCGTCTCGGCGCCCGGCGCCGTGGGCGCGGCGCTGCAGGTGCGCCGCCGGGCCGACGCCGGCGTCCGCGCCGAGCAGGCCCGGCGGGCGGTCTCGGAGGAGCGGCTGGCGATGGCCCGCGAGGTGCACGACGGCGTCGGCCACGGGCTCGCCGTGATCGCCCTGCAGGCCGGGGTCGCGCTGCACGTGCTGGACAAGGACCCGGCGCGGGCCCGCGAACTGCTGGCGTCGATCCAGGCGACGAGCCGGGAGTCCCTCGACGGGCTGCGCGCCGAGCTGCTGCGCTTCCGCGACCCGGCGGCACCCGCGGACGCCGCCGCGCTGCGCCCGGGGCCGGGGCTGGCCGACCTGCCCGCGCTGCTCGCCCGGATGCGGGACGGCGGCCTGGTACTGCACGCCGAGCTCGACGAGTGCCCCGGCGTGCCGGCCGAGGTGGGCGCCGCCGCCCACCGGATCGTGCAGGAGGCGCTGACCAACGTGCTCCGGCACGCCGGGGACACCCCGGCCTGGGTCACGGTCCGGTGCTCGGCCGGCGACCTGCTCGTCGAGGTCCGCGACCGGGGCCGCGGGCCGACCGAGGGCGCACCCGCGGGTCTGGGCATCCCCGGGATGCGGGAGCGCGCCGCGGCGGTCGGTGGGCGGCTGGAGATCGGCGTCGAGGACGGCTTCGTGGTGCGCGCCCGGCTCCCCCTGCCGGCCGCCGCCGAGGGGAGGACGACGTGATCCGGGTGGCCGTCGTCGACGACCAGGCGCTCGTGCGGATGGGTCTGCGCGCGCTGCTGGAGACCGAGGAGGACACCGAGCTGGTCGGCGAGGCCGGCGACGGCCGGGCGGGGCTGGCGCTGGTGCGCGCGCAGGTGCCCGACGTCGTCCTGATGGACGTGCGGATGCCCGAGCTGGACGGCCTGGAGGCGCTGCGCCAGATCGGCGCCGACCCCGCGCTGGCCGGCGTGCGGGTGATCGTGCTGACCACCTTCGAGCTCGACGAGTACGTCTTCGCCGCGCTCGCCGCCGGGGCCAGCGGCTTCGTGCTCAAGGACGGCGAACCGGCCGAGCTGCTGCGGGCGATCCGGGTGGTCGCCGACGGCGGCTCGCTGCTGTCCCCCACCGTGACCCGGCGGGTGATCGAGCACTTCACCGCCGGCCCGACCCGCCGCTCCACCCCGCACCCCGGGGTCGCGGAGCTGACCGAGCGGGAGCGGGAGATCGTCGCGTGGGTCGCCACCGGCCGGTCCAACGACGAGATCGCCGCGGCGCTGGTGGTCAGCCCGGCGACGGTCCGCACGCACGTCAGCCGGGCGATGCTCAAGCTGCGGGCCCGCGACCGGGCGCAGCTGGTCGTGTTCGCGATCGGGTCGGGGCTGCAGGTGGAGAGCTGAGAGCCTCCGCTGCTGCACCAGTGGGGTCAGCACCCGCGGTTCGGGGCGTGCAGCCGGTCGCTCACTGATCGGCGCTCGAGGCGCTCAGCCCTGTCCCCAGTCGGCACGCCCCGGGCCGTCGGGCCGGCACTTCTCAACCAGGCCCTCGAAGAGCTCGGTCAGCATGGCGATGCACCGCCGGCACCGGGGTGCCACGACCGGCTGTCAACCAACCTCCCGCACCGCCGGGGTCAACCAGTGAGGTCAGCGGTCGCGGACGACGGCGGTGTCGGTGAGCCGGTCGTGCAGACCCCGGCCGTCGGAGTCGACCACCAGCGCGGGGAGCAGCAGCATCAGCAGGACGGTGCGGACGACGCCGCGCCAGGGGGCCAGCCGCTGACCGGGCCGCGGGTGGGCCAGCCGCAGCCCCAGCACCCGCATCCCCGGCGTCTGTCCGGTGAGCAGCAGGAACACCACCGTGATCAGCCCGAACGACAGCAGGCTCCAGTTGCGCGGCAGGTCTGGTGCGGTGACCAGACCGGCGACGAGGGCCGCGGCGAACGCGTCGATGAGGAACGCGCCGGCCCGCTGCCCGAAACCGGCCAGGGAGCCCGGACCGTCGGCGGGCAGCCCCAGTGCGGCGCCGCGGGTGCGCTCCTGAGAGGGTGAGGCGTCGTCCCTGGTCACCTCGCCAGCGTAGGTCCCTCCCGGCGCCGTCCGGCCGGGGCCGACCGGTGGGTCACCGACCGTTCCGACTCGCCCTCCGGCGACACGCCGGGGGACGGTGTTACCGCGACGAAACACCAGAGACACCCCGGAGCAACTCCGCGCTCGTAACTTTCCGCTGAGCTGGCCGTCCATTCCCGGAGGATCGATGTTCAACAGTCCCGACGAGGTAACCGCCTACATCCGCGACAACGACGTGAAGTTCGTCGATGTGCGGTTCTGCGACCTGCCCGGCGTCATGCAGCACTTCACCATCCCTGCGGAGACGTTCGGTCCGGACACCTTCAGCGAGGGCCTGGGCTTCGACGGCTCCTCGATCCGCGGCTTCCAGGCGATCAACGAGTCCGACATGCTGCTGCTGCCCGACGCGAGCAGCGCGTACCTGGACCCGTTCCGCATCCACAAGACGCTGAACATCAACTTCTTCATCCACGACCCGATCACGCGCGAGGCCTACAGCCGCGACCCGCGCAACGTGGCGAAGAAGGCCGAGGCCTACCTGGCCAGTTCCGGTATCGCCGACACGGCGTACTTCGGCCCCGAGGCCGAGTTCTACGTGTTCGACTCGGTGCGGCACAACACCTCGATCAACGAGGGCTACTACCACATCGACGCGGTCGAGGGCTCCTGGAACTCGGGCTCGCTGACCGG
>JAOPVN010000208.1 GCA_025966175.1 Modestobacter sp.
CGCCCTCCCGAGCCAGGAGCCACGATGAAGAAGCTCATCAACGACCCGGCCGACGTCGTCGCCGACGCGTTGCGCGGCATGGCGGCGGCCCATCCCGAGCTGCGGGTCGACCACGAGAACCGGGTGGTCTTCCGCGGCGACGCCCCGGTGCAGGGCAAGGTCGGGCTGGTGTCCGGCGGCGGCTCCGGGCACGAGCCGATGCACGGTGGCTTCGTCGGGCTGGGCATGCTCGACGCCGCCTGCGCCGGGGAGGTCTTCACCTCACCGGTACCCGATCAGATGGCGGCCGCGACGAAGGGGGTGGACGGCGGCGCCGGCGTCCTGCACATCGTGAAGAACTACACCGGCGACGTCATGAACTTCGAGATGGCCGCCGAGCTGGTGGCCGCCGAGTCCGGCACGGAGGTGGTCGCCGTCGTCACCGACGACGACGTCGCCGTGCAGGACAGCCTCTACACCGCGGGACGACGCGGGGTCGGGGTCACCGTGCTGGTGGAGAAGCTGGCCGGTGCCGCCGCCGAGGAGGGCCGCCCGCTGGCCCAGGTGGCCGACGTCGCCCGCACCGTGAACGGCCAGGGCCGCAGCATGGGCATGGCGCTCACCTCCTGCACCGTGCCGGCGGCCGGCAAGCCGACGTTCGACCTGCCGGACGACGAGATGGAGATCGGCATCGGCATCCACGGCGAGCCCGGCCGGCGTCGGGTACGGCTGGCCCCCGCCCGGGAGATCGCCGAGATGCTGCTCGAGCCGGTGCTGGGCGACCTCGACTTCACCGGCGGCGACGGGGTGATCGCCTTCGTCAACGGGATGGGCGGCACGCCGTTGCTGGAGCTGTACGTGATGTACGCCGAGGTCGCCGCGGTGCTGGAGAAGTCCGGGGTGAGGGTGGCCCGGTCGCTGGTCGGGTCGTACATGACCAGCCTGGAGATGGCCGGCTGTTCGGTGACGCTGCTGAAGGTGGACGAGGACCTGCTGCGGCTGTGGGACGCCCCGGTGCGCACCCCCGGGCTGCGGTGGGGGATCTGAGGATGGCCGACGGGCTCCACACCGCCGACCTGGAGGCCTGGATCCGCGAGTTCGCCCGCGTCGTCGCCGAGCACCGGGAGGAGCTGACCGCGTTGGACTCGGCCATCGGGGACGCCGACCACGGCACGAACATGGACCGCGGGATGACCGCCGCAGTGGGCGCCCTCGAGGCCGCGCCGCCGGCGGACCCGGCCGCGCTGCTCAAACAGGTCGGGATGACGCTGGTCAGCAAGGTGGGCGGCGCGAGCGGCCCGCTGTACGGCACGTTCTTCCTGCGGATGGCCGGGGCGCTCGGCCCGGAGCCGGCGGACGCGGCGGCCTTCGCCCGGGCCCTCCGGGCGGGATTGGAGGGCGTGGTCGCCCGGGGGAAGGCCGAGCCCGGGGACAAGACGATGCTGGATGCGCTGGTCCCGGCCTGCGACGCACTCGACGAGGCGCTGGCGAGCGGCAAGCCCCTCGGTGCGGCACTGGAGGCCGCCGCCGACGCGGCCCGCCAGGGACGCGACGCGACCATTCCGCTGGTGGCGCGCAAAGGCCGGGCCAGCTACCTCGGTGAGCGCAGCGCGGGCCACCAGGACCCGGGGGCGACCTCGACGGCGCTGCTGCTCGACGCCGCGGTGTCCGCGCTGGCCGGCAGCCAGAGCTGACGCCGGTGTCGCAGGTGGGGCTCGTCGTCGTCTCGCACAGCCGGCCGCTGGCCGAGGCCGCCGTCACGCTGGCCCGGCAGATGCTGCCCGGGAGGGAACTGGCGATCGAGGTGGCCGCCGGCACCGAGGACGGCGGCCTGGGCACGGATGCGGTCGCCATCTCCGCGGCGATGGCGGCTGCCGACTCCGGGAACGGCGTCGTGGTGCTGATGGACCTGGGCAGCGCGGTGCTGTCGGCGGAGACGGCGCTCGAGCTGCTGGACGACGACGTCCGCGAGCGGGTGCTGTTGAGTCCGGGACCGCTGGTCGAGGGCCTGATCGGGGCGGCGGTGGTGGCGGCCGGCGGCGCCGACCGCGACCGGGTGGCCGCCGAGGCGCTCCTGGGCCTGGCGCCCAAGCAGGCCCATCTCGCCTAGCCGGCGCGCGTCAGGCGGGGAGCAGCAACGCCGCGTAGAGGGTCAGCCCGGGGCCGAACGCCATCGCGACGACCGGGCCGTCGACGTCGCCGAGCTCCTCGAGCACCAGGAGCACGGTCGCCGACGAACAGTTGCCGTGCTCGGCCAGCACCCGCCGTGAGGCGCCCAGCTGCTCCTCGGCCAGCCCCAGCTGGTCGCGGACGACGTCCAGGATCCGCGGGCCGCCCGGGTGCACCGCCCAGCCGGCGACGTCCTCCACCCGCAGGCCGGCCTCGGCCAGGAGCTCGTCCACGACGTCCCCGACGTGCCGGGCGAGCACGTCGGGCACCCGGGAGGACAGCCCCATCCGGAAGCCCAGGTCGGTGACGTCCCAGGTCATGTGGTCGGCAGTGGAGGAGTCGGTGCGGGCGACCATGCCGGCCACCCGCCGTCCCCGCCCGGCGGCCGGCTCGACGACGACGGCGGCGGCGGCGTCGCTGAAGAGCGCGTGCGCGACCACCTGCTCGAGGTCGTCCTGGGCCGGCTGCACGTGCAGGCTGGTCAGCTCGCAGCACAGCAGCACCGCCGGACGGGACCGGGCCGTCACGAAGTCGCTGACCGCGGCCAGCCCCGGCAGCGCCGCGTAGCAGCCCATGTGGCCGACGAGCAGCCGCTGCAGGCCCGACGGCATGCCCAGGTCGCTGGCCAGCCGGATGTCCAGGCCGGGGGTGGCGTAGCCGGTGCAGGTGGCGACGGCGAACAGCCCGACGTCGCCCGGCGCGAGCCCGGCGGCATCCAGCGCCCCGGCCACCGCCTGCTTGCCCAGCGGCAACGCCTCGGTGATGTAGCGCTCCATCCGGGCGCCGGTGCCCCACTGCGAGAGGTCCTCGTCGACCGGGTTGGCCACCGCGTGCCGCCGCTGGACGCCGGTGTTGCGGAAGATCCGCTCCGCGGCCCGCACCCCCGCGTAGTGCTGGGCGAAGAACCCGTGCCAGACGTCGTCCTGCTCGTAGGCCGCCGGCAGCGCGTGCCCCGCGCCGGTCACGACGGCGGCGGTCACCCGGCGGTCACCAGCACGTTCTCCGCGGGGGCGCCGGTCTCGCTCATGTCCCGACGGTACGTGCGGAGCCCGGGCCGCGCCGCTCGGCCGTGCACGACCGACCTCATCCCCCGTCGTCGCGTCGCGTGCCGTAACCGGCGAACAGCACGCTGCTGAAGGGGATGGTCCGCATCCGGACGCCGGGGCGCCGGCCACGCCGCCAGGCGATGACGTCGCGCACCGACGGCCGGATGCCGACCAGTCGCAGGTCCAGCCCGGCCCGGTCGGCGGCGGCCAGCAGCCGCGCCCGGTCGACGAACAGCGCCGGGTCGTGGATGCCCGGCGGCGGCCCGCCGGGCACCCGCTCACCGATCCGCACGGCCAGCAGGTCGGCCAGCCGGGTGCGGGCGATCGCGTCGATCACCAGCGTGCCGCCGGGCTTGAGCAGGCGGGCGCACTCGGTGATCACCCGGACGTCGTCCTCGACGTGCTCCAGGACCTCACCGGCGAGGACGACGTCGGCGCACCTGTCGGCCAGCGGGACGGCGAGCACCGAGCCACGGACCGGCGCGACCCCGTGCTCGCGGGCCACCCGCAGCCCGGCCAGCCCGAGGTCGACCCCGACGTGCCGATAGCCCAGCCGGGCCACGTGCGGCGCCATCAGCCCGCCGCCGCAGGCGAGGTCGACCAGGACGGCGTCCGGGCGGGTGGCCGGCGGCACGTGCTCGGCCCGTGAGGCGGCCAGCCAGTGCAGCATCGCGAACCCACCGGCCGGCTTCCACCACATGTCGGCCAGCCCGTCGTACTGCGCCGGGTCGTTGCGCTGCACGGCCACCCCTCGTCCGGTCGGTCGTGCTCGGTCGCGGCTGCCCCGATCCTGGCACTGATCCGCACCGGCCGTGTGTCGGCGACCGGTCGGCGCGGTACCGCAGCCCCGTGGGGCGGAAACGGACGGACGTGCTGGGGTCGGCGGCGCAGCGCGGGGAGCGGCCGGAGGAGGTGCTGGACCGCAACGTCGACGAGCTGCTGCAGGAGACCCGGGTCGCCACCGCCGGCGTGCAGTTCCTGTTCGCCTTCCTGCTGACGCTGCCCTTCACCCAGCGGTTCGCCTCGCTGTCGGGCTTCGACGAGGGCCTGTACACGGTGACCCTGCTCAGCACCGCGTGCGCGGCCCTCGTGCTGATCGCCCCGGTGTCCTTCCACCGGGTGCTGTTCCGTCAGCACGAGAAGGCAGCCCTGGTCACCTTCGCCGATCGGGCCCTGCTCGTCGGCCTGGTGTTGTTGCTGATCGGCATCTCCAGCGCCGTCCTGCTGGTGCTCGACGTCGTCCTCGGCCGCGCGCCGGCCCTCACCGGGTGCGCGGTGGTCACCGTGCTCGGGGTCGCGTCCTGGTTCGCGCTGCCCTGGTGGAGACGGTCCCGCTCGGACCGCTGAGCTGCTCTCCTAGGCTCGGCGTCCGTGATGACCCCCGGGAGCCCCGCGTGTCCGTGACCGTCGTCGGCAGCCTCAACGAGGACGTGGTCGTGACCGTGGACCGACTACCGGGGCGCGGGGAGACCGTGATCGCCTCTGCGGTCGCCGTGCTGCCCGGCGGCAAGGGCGCCAACCAGGCCGCCGCGGCCGGCCGGCTCGGCACCGGTGTGCACATGGTCGGCCGGGTGGGCGACGACCCGGCCGCCGGCCGGCAGCTCGCGGCGCTGGCCGACGCACGGGTCAACGTGGGCCGGGTGCACCGCACCGAGGCCACGCCGACCGGGACGGCGACGATCCCCGTGGAGGCCACGGGCGGGGAGAACCTCATCGTCGTGGTCCCCGGGGCGAACGCCGAGCTCACCCCGGCCGACGTCGACGTGGAATCGGTGCACCGCGCGGGCGTGCTGCTGCTGCAGCTGGAGACCCCGCTGGCCACCGTGCAGGCCGCGGCCACCGCCACCCGGGGCACCGTCGTCCTGAACCCGGCGCCGCCGCAGCCGCTGTCGGCCGAACTGCTCGCCCAGGTCGACGTCCTGGTGCCCAACGAGCACGAGCTGCGCCGACTGGCCGACGAACCCGACGGGAACGCGACGCCGGCGGAACTGGCCGCGCTGGCCCGTGGGCTGGGCGTGCGCTCGGTCGTGGTGACCCTCGGCGAACGCGGCGCGCTCGTCGTCCCCGCCGACGGGCCGGTCCTGCTCCAGGCGCCACCGGCCGTGGAGCCGGTGGACACCACCGGTGCCGGCGACTGCTTCTGCGGCGCGCTGAGCAGCGCGCTGGACCGCGGGGAGCCGCTGGCCGAGGCGGTCCGCTACGCCGTGACGGCGGCGGCGCTGTCGACCACCGGCCCGGGAGCCCGC
>JAOPVN010000232.1 GCA_025966175.1 Modestobacter sp.
GGGGTGCCGAAGGCCAGGCCGCGGCGCTCGGCGACCCAGGCCGCGAACCGACCCAGCCCGCTGGCCGCGATCGACTCCGGCGTCGGGGACCAGAGCACCTCGGGTCCGGCGGCCGGGTCCGCGCCGCTGTGCCGCACTGGTCCGCTCGCGAGCTCGCTCACGACCGGAGCCTGCCACCCGGGACGCCGTCCGTCAGCCCGACCGCCTGCACGAGATCGGCATCTCCACCGATGTCGCCCCCACCAGCCGACGGAGATCGACTCGCGGTCCTGACCCAGTGGTGACGACAGCAGGACCTGAGCACCCGGAACGCCCGGGTGGACCCTGGACTGCCCCCTGCACCGCTCAGGCCGCCGCCGGGCGGGGGACGTCGATGGAGGGACGGTCGGCGAACAGCGGGGGCAGGAACCGCAGCATCAGCACCGACCAGGTGACGTGCGCGAGCACCGGGGCCTGGATGCCGCCGCTCGCCCGGCGCTGCAGCGCGAACAGCAGCCCCATCGGCACCGAGGCCAGCACCAGCGCCGGGTTCCGGGTCGCCACCGTGGCCAGCGTGTAGACGACCGACGACTTCACCACCGGCCTGTCCACCCCCACTGCCGCGTACAGCGCCCCGCGGAAGAAGACCTCCTCGGCGATCCCGTTGGCCAGCGTCGTGGTCAGCACGAGTCCCGGCGTCCCCTGATGGGCGTACCGCAGCACCCGGACGACCGCGGCGTCCAGCGGCGGGATCCGGCGGGCCACCAGCGCCGCGCCGTAGAACAGCCCGAACGCACCCGCCCCGGCGATCATCGGGGTGAGCAGCGGCCGGCGCAGCGTGGCCTTCGGTGTCTGCACCCACCCCAGGTGCAGCGGCCCGGACGCGAGGCCGCCGGCCACCCAGGTACCGGCCACCCCCAGGGTCAGCGCGTAGAACGACCGCGAGTCCGGCTTCTGCGCCAGCGACACCCCGAGCAGCCCGGCCCCGGCCACCGACACCCCGGCGGTCACCCGGCGCCGACGGTGGAAGGCGGCGTCGGACTCGCGGTGGTCCCGCGGCACCTTGTCCACCAGCCAGGACGGCAGCCGGCCCAGCAACCGGGTGAGCCCGTCGTCGGAGATCAGCGCGGCCCCGAGCCGGCGCCGGGCCCGGGTCACCGGATCCGCCCGAGGCCCGACGCGGTCTTCCCCCGCCGCGCCGCCCGACGCTCGCGGGCGCGTTCGCCCAGGGCGGTGAGGACGGCGTCGTCGTAGGACATCGGCTCGAAGGGGACCACCCGGCGGATCGCGTCGTCCCGGACCACCACCTCGTTGGTCATCGAGTCGACGAGCGAGCGCCCGGTCTGCACGTCGACGTCGGTGACCAGCGACAGCCACCGCGAGGACAGCTGCGGACTCAGCAGCGGCACCGGGATGATCAGCAGCCGCCGGCTCTGGATCTCCGCGACCCGGGTCAGCATCTCCAGGTACTCCAGCACCTCCGGCCCCCCGACGTCGAACGCCCGGCCCTCGGCCTCCGGTGCCTCGAGCACCCCCACCAGGTAGCGGACGACGTCGGCCACCGCGATCGGCTGGGTCCGGGTGTGCACCCAGCGCGGGGTGATCATGGCCGGCAGGTGGGCGACGAGCTGGCGGGTCATCTCCCAGGAGACGCCGCCGTGGCCGATCACGATCCCGGCCCGCAGCACCGTGACCGGCACGCCGCCGTCGGCGAGCAGCCGCTCGACCTGCCGGCGGCTGCGCAGGTGCGGGGAGAGGTCGTCGGAGTCGTCGCCGAGCCCACCGAGGTAGACGATCCGCCGGACGCCGGCGTCCTTGGCGGCGCGGGCGAAGGACCGGGCCGCCTGTGCGTCCTTCGCCTGGAAGTCCGCCGAGTCCAGCGAGTGCACCAGGTAGTAGGCCGCCTGGCAGCCGTCCAGCGCGGTGCGCAGCGACGACTCGTCGGCGACGTCCCCCGGCACCGGCGTCCCGGCGCCCTCGTACCGCTCCGGGTGCCGGGTCATCGCCCGCACCTCGTGCCCGGCCTCCTCCAGGGCCGGCGCCAGCCGACCGCCCACGAACCCCGACGCTCCGGTGACCAGTACTCGCACCGGCCCAGCCTCTCGGTCGGGAGCGGTGCGCGCGACTCAGGGGTGCGCAACCGGCCGGGCCGCCGGGCGCGGCGACCCCCGCAGCGCCATGATCAGCGCATGGACAGCCCCGGCGAGGAACGCAACGTGCTGGGTGGGCCGCTGGAGCCCTGCGGCACTGATCCGATGACCGGGTTCACCCGGGACGGCTCCTGCCGCAGCGGCCCGGACGACCTGGGCAGCCACACCGTCTGCGCCGTCGTCTCCACCGAGTTCCTGGAGATGCAACGCCAGCTGGGCAACGACCTGACCACCCCGCGCCCGGAGTACGACTTCCCCGGGCTGCGGCCCGGGGACCGCTGGTGTGTCGTCGCGGTGCGCTGGCTGCAGGCGCTGCAGGCGGGGGCGCCGGCCGGCGTGGTCCTCTCGGCGACCAACGCCAAGGCCCTGGAGGTCATCCCGCTGGAGACGCTGCGGTCCCAGGCGGTCGACGTCCCCGACGATCTCTCCTCCCTGGGGGAACACCCCTCCGACGGCGACGGTTGAGACCGGCGACCACTGCCGCACGCCGAGGAGCCCCGTTGAGCGACCTGCTGAACCTGCCCGTGACCACGCTCGACGGGCAGCCGACCACCCTCGGTGCCCTCACCGCCGGGCGGGCCGCCCTCGTGGTGAACGTCGCCAGCCGGTGCGGGCTCACCCCCCAGTACGGCCAGCTCGAGGCGCTGCAACAGGAGTACGCCGACCGCGGTTTCACCGTGCTCGGCGTGCCGTGCAACCAGTTCGCCGGCCAGGAGCCGGGCACCGCCGAGGAGATCAGCACCTTCTGCTCGGCCACCTACGGCGTGACCTTCCCGATGACCGAGAAGGTCGAGGTCAACGGGGACGGCGCCGCACCGCTCTACCAGCAGCTCACCGAGGTGCCCGACGCCTCGGGCGAGGCCGGCCCGGTGACGTGGAACTTCGAGAAGTTCCTGCTCGCGGCCGACGGGACGGTCCTCGGCCGCTTCCGGCCGCGGACCGAGCCCAGCGCCCCCGAGGTGCGCGCCGCGATCGAGGCGGCACTCCCCCGGTAGCGCCGACCGGTGCGCTGAGGCCTGGTTCCACGCCCTGCATCCGGGCCTTGCCGCACGTCGTGGGCTCCATGACCTACCTTCCTCGGTGGCCGGTCTCGTTGGGCCGCCCATCGAACTGGAGGAGCCCCGATGACCACGTCCCCCGCCGGCTGGTACCCCGATCCGGCCGGGAGCGGCGGGATGCGCTGGTGGGACGGCGTCACGTGGAGCGACCAGGTCCAGCCGGCCGCCGCACCGGCCGCCGTCGCCCAGCCGTGGGGCGCCGGTCAGCCTGCCGGCCAGCCGTGGGGCGCCGGCGGAGCGCAGCAGCAGTGGGCCGGTCAGCAGACCCAGGCCCCGGTCGGCTTCGCCAAGCGGAACACCAACAGCCTGGTCGTCGCCGCCATCGCACTCGTCTACGTCGTCCTCGCGGCGACCGTGCACATCGTCGTCCTCGGCTTCCTGCCGATCCTCTTCGCCGTGCGGGCCTTCCGGGCCAAGGAGTCACTGGCCTGGCCGGCCGCCGGGATCGCCGCAGCGGTGCTGATCTTCGCCTTCCTGAACTTCGGCTGAGGAGGCACCCGTGAGCGACCGTCCGCCGCTGCCCCCGTTCACCGCCGAGACCGCTGCCGCCAAGGTGCAGGCGGCCGAGGACGCGTGGAACAGCCGCGATCCGGAGCGGGTGGCGCTGGCCTACACCGAGGACTCGGTGTGGCGGAACCGCGACACCTTCCTCACCGGCCGGGCCGAGATCGTCGCGTTCCTGACCGCCAAGTGGGAGCGCGAACTGGACTACGTGCTGCGCAAGTCACTGTGGGCGTTCACCGACGACCGGATCGCGGTGCGTTTCCAGTACGAGTGGCACGACGCCACCGGTCAGTGGACCCGCAGCTACGGCAACGAGCTGTGGGAGTTCGACGCCCACGGCCTCATGCGCCGACGTGAGGCGAGCATCAACGACGTCCCGATCACCGCCGCCGAACGGCGCCTCACCGGCCCGCGGACACCCGAGGAACACGGCCAGGAGATCCCGCTGCGCTGATCAGCTGGGCACCGTCTCCGGCACGACGGTCGAGGTGGCGGTCCGCGCCGTCTGGGCCAGCACGATCCCGGTCAGGACGACGGCACCCCCGGCCACCTGCCAGCCGGTGAGCACCTGCTCGACCCACAGCCAGGCGACGATCGAGGCGATCACCGGCTCGGCGGTCGCCACGATCCCCGCCGTGGTCGGGGGCAGGTGGCGCAGCGCGGCCAGCGACAGCCAGAACGGGACGACGGCGCCCAGCGCGCAGATCCAGCCCACCAGCACCCACACCGGCACCTCCGCCGACCCCAGCGACACCGGCACCCGCTCGGTGAGCGTGCCCGGGTCGAACTGCCACCACGGTGCGGCGACCGCCCAGAAGACCGCCGCGGCGACGAAGCTCCACGCCGTGAGAGCCACCGGGTCCCGGTCGGCGGTACCGCGCTCACCCAGCAGGTAGTAGGCCGCCAGGCAGACCGCTCCACCCAGGGCCGCGACCACGCCCAGCAGGTCCAGCGCGCCCCCGCCCTTCCAGACCTGGGCGACCAGCACCAGCCCGGACAGCGAGAGGGCGAGGGCCAGCCAGAGCCGACTGCGCACGTGCTCGCGGCGGACCAGCCACACGTACAGGGCGATGAACACCGGCGCGGTCATCTCGAAGACCAACGCGACGCCGACCGGCAGCCGGCCGTCGATCGCCACGTAGTAGAGGAACTGGGTCAGCGCGATGCCCACGACACCGAAGACCGCGACGAACGGCACCTCCCGCCAGCGGATCCGCAGCCGGGCCGGGGAGACGACGGCGAGCACCACCACCAGGACCAGGGCCGCCCCGGTGCAGCGCAACGCGACCAGCCTCGTCGCCGGGATGCCCGCCTCCAGCGCCAGCGTCGACACCGTGCCGTTGATCCCGAACAGCGCGGCCGCCGCGAGGGTGAGCAGGTACCCGACGGCAGGGCGGACGGCGAGCACCCGGGCAATGTAGCGGCCATAGCCCGCCGTGCCGCCTACCCGGGGACGACCGCTCATCGAGTGGCGAGCCAGAGTCGTCTCCGGAGCCGGGAGACGACCGCAGCTCGCCACTCGATGCGGCCGGTCAGCCCTGGACGGCGGCCGGGTCCATCCAGATCGCCTCCCAGACGTTGCCGTCCGGGTCGGTGAAGCTGGTGCCGTACATGAAGCCGTGGTCCTGGGCCGGCTGCCACGGCTTGCCGCCGGAGGCGAGCGCCTTCGCCAGCAGCTCGTCGACCTCCTCGCGACTGCCCGCGGAGATCCCGTTGAGCACGGAGGTGGCCTGCGCCGGGTCACCGACGGTGCCGGGCACGAAGTCGGCGAACCGGTCCCGGGTCAGCAGCATCACCACGATGTTCTCCTCGATGACCACCGAGGCGGTCCGCTCGTCGGAGAACTGTTCGTTGAAGGCGAAGCCGAGGCCGCCGTAGAAGGCCTTGGCCCGGTCCAGGTCGGTGACCGGCAGGTTGACGAAGATGTAGCGCACGAGGACTCCTCGGGACGGCAGTGCGGGACCGCCAGCGGGTCCCCTCAGCAGTCAGACCGGCGGCGACCTCGGAACTCATCGCTCCGCCGTGCCGCAGACGATCAGCGCGACGGCCTGGTCGGGCCACGAGGTCCATGGGCAGCGCCTGCCCGCCCGCGGGTCGGCCACCCATCGGCGCTGCTCAGGTGGTGGGGTCGCCGCCGGTGGTCCCGTCGTCCGCGCCGTCGAGCGTCTGCGGGCCGAACCCGCCCCTGCCGCCGGGCGGCATGCCGCCCATCCGGCCGTCGGACGGGGTGCCGTACTGCCCGCTGCCGCGCCCATGAGCAGCGTGCCGCGCCGGGTCCTCGCGGTGGTCGCTGCCGGCGGCTGGGCGGGCGTTGCGATCCCCGCCCCATCGGCCGCGGTCGGCTGCTGCGGCGGGACCGGCGCGGCGAACGGACGGGTCTCCTCCCGCTCGGTGGGCGGTTGCTGGGGCTCGGACCCACGCGGAGGGGTGGGCTCGCTCATCGGGGCTCCTCGTGCTCGGGGACGCCTGTGAGGATGAGGCGGGGGCCGGGTGGCCGACCGAGGAGCAGGTCCGACAGCATGTGCAGCGCCGGGGACTCTGGTGGCCGCCGGCAGGTGAGGAGCGCGGAGGGTGAGCACGTCGAGGAGCAACCGGGTACGGGCGGTGATCGGCACGGTCAGCCTGTCCGGTGCCGCCATGGGCTTCCTGGCCGCCTGCGGGACCGACAACGGCAATGAGAACGACGCCAAGCGGGTCTACTGCGTCGACGAGCAGGACCAGGTGGTCGACGACGCGCAGTGCGAGGAGGCCGAGCGCCACGGCGGCTTCGTCGGCGGGCTGCCGTTCTTCTTCCTGCTCGGCGGGTTCGGTGGCAACACCTACGTGACCGGGCAGCGCATCCCCTCCCAGTACACCGGCGCGGCGACCCGCATCAACCCCTCGGACACCACCGCCCGGTCCCGGGCCGGGATGCCCAGCAGCGGCAAGGTCAGCTCGGGCACCCGGATCAGCGGCGGGATCGGCTCCGGCGGGGGCGGCGGCGGCGGCTCGTGAGAAGGCTCTACGGCAAGGCCCGGCTCGGCTGGGAGGCCGAGATCGAGAGCCAGGGTCTGGTCTACAACAAGACGACGGTCCCCGGCGGGGAGACGCGGTCGTACTGGCGCGAGGACGTCTTCTACGACTTCACCGCCGCCGAGATCGACCGGCTGGCCGAGACCACCGACCAGCTGTTCGCCGCCTGTGTCGAGGCCGGCGAGGTGATGCTGGCCGACGAGCGGTTGCTGGACCGGCTGCGGATCCCGCGCGACGCGCGCGACGTCATCCGGGCCACCTGGGAGTACGAGCCACCGAGCATCTACGGCCGGTTCGACCTGTGGTGGGACGGCGTCGCCCCGCCCCGGCTGCTCGAGTTCAACGCCGACACCCCCACCTCGCTGGTGGAGGCCGCGGTGGTGCAGTGGGCGTGGCACCTGGAGACGGGGCAGGGCCGGGACCAGTGGAACCAGCTCGACGACCGACTGGTGGACGCGTGGCGGCGGAACCTCTCCCGCTGGGAGGCCCACTACGGCCGCCGTCCCAAGGCGGTGCACCTGGCCTGGACCGAGGGCGACAGCAGCGGTGAGGACTGGATGACCGTCGCGTACATGGCCGACTGCGTGCAGCGGGCCGGCTACGAGGCGATCGTGCTGACCACCGAGGAGCTGGGCCTGGACACCGGGGATGCCCGCTTCTACGACCCCAAGGGCAACCGGGCCGACGTCATCTTCAAGCTCTACCCCTGGGAGTGGTTGCTCCAGGACGAGTACGGCCCCTCGGTGATCGCCGACCTCCGCCGGCCCGGCGGGACGACGTGGATCGAGCCGATCTGGAAGATGCTCTGGTCCAACAAGGGCCTGCTGCCGGTGCTCTGGCAGCGCTACGAGCACGACCCGGTGATCTCCCGGTACCTGCTGCCGGCCTATTTCGGCGACGACCCGCGGGCCGGCGAGCTGCGAGAGACCGGGTTCGCCCGCAAGCCGCTGTTCGGCCGGGAGGGCAACAACGTCGAGCTCATCGCCCCCGGCGGCGAGGTGCTGGAGCAGCACGGCGGCCGGTACGGCGCCGAGGGCTGGGTCGTGCAGCAGCTGTGCGCACTGCCGGACTTCCCCGGGCCCGACGGCCCGCACCACCCCGTGCTCGGCGCCTGGGTGGTGGACGGCGAGGCCGCGGGGTTGGGCATCCGGGAGTCCGACGGGCTGATCTCCGACGACCTGTCCTTCTTCGTCCCGCACACCATCGACTTCCGCCGGCCGCCGAACACCCCCTGGTCGGCCTGACCCCTCGTCAGGTACCGGCGGGGCGCGGTGACGTGAGCGCGGCCACCGCGGCGAGCACGGCACCGGCCAGCGCATAGGACGCCAGCACGTCGGTGAACCAGTGGTCGCCCAGGTACAGCCGGCTGGCGCCCATCGCGGCCGAGGCCACGGCGGCCACGCTCACCGCCAGGGCACGCATGCCCATCGAGGCGGTGGCCCGCCACGCGACCAGCGCCGCCGCCCCGGCCAGCGCGGTGAACACCAGGGTGTGCGCCGAGGGGAAGCCCGACCCGCTCTCCGGCACCCCGAGCATGGTGGCCGTGGCCGGCCGGGCGCGGCCGACGACGGTCTTGACGAGCTCCGCCAACAGCACGGCTCCGGCCACCGCGCTGCCCAGCACCAGCAGCGGGCGCACCGAGCGCGTCCGGAGGGCGACGAGGGTGACCAGGCCTGCAGCCAGCACCGCTGCGGCGCCGTCGACCGGGGTGCTGCTGATCCCCTCGAAGACGGCGGTCAGCCCGGCACTCCGGTGCCGGACCACCCACCCGAGGAGTGGGCTGTCCTCCTCGGCCAGCCCCTCGTGGGAGAGCACCATGCCCAGCACGGCTCCCCAGGCGAGGAGCAGGACCGCGGCGACCGACCAGAGCGGTGCGTCCGGCCGGCCGACCGGCCGGCGGCCGCTCAGCACGGTGGCGCTCATCGGGCGCGGGCCGGGACCAGGTCAGCCTCGGCGACCGGGGGGATCTGGTCGCGCTTGGTGATCGACAGGTAGGTCACCACGACGAGGATGACCAGCAGGAACAGGAGGCTGGTGACCGTCGTCCCCAGGCCCAGACCACCGTCGGCCCGGGGCTGCGACAGACCGTCACCCAGCGACGCGCCGAGCGGCCGGGTGAGGACGTAGGCGATCCAGAAGGTCAGCACGGCGTTGGCCCGGAACACCAGGTGGCTGACCGCGACGGCGGCGATGAGCACCGCGACGATGAGCGCGGTCGGCCAGTAGCCGACGCCCAGCTTCTCGGCGAACAGGTCACCGGCGGCCGTGCCCAGGGCGAAGGTGAACAGGATGGCCAGCCAGTAGAAGGCCTCCCGGCGGCGCGTGACGATGCTGTGGATCGACAGCGTCTTCTC
>JAOPVN010000240.1 GCA_025966175.1 Modestobacter sp.
GAGCAGCGCGTTCTGCTGCGGGGACAGGCTGGTGGCGAGCCGTTCCCGGATCTGGTCCCAGACCGTCGCCAGGTCGACCGTGGAGTCGGCCATCGACTGTGTCCCTTCCCGTGCCTTCTGTCGTCGCCCCGCAGGCTCTGGTCGCCGGCGCCTGTCCACAGGACCGGGGAGTGCGGGCGGTCCCGCTGGATCCCCCGTCCGGTCCCCAGCTGTGGACGTCCGCAGGTCCTTCTTCCACACGAGTGTCCACAGTCTGTGCACGCCCGGCGACACGGTGCCCGGGAGCCGGTGGTGACCGGCCGTCGGGTATGGCGTCCTCGCTGGTGGGCGCCCGAAGAGGGCGTTCGTGGGATGGTCCTGCGGTCGGCTGACCGACGGGATCGGCACACTCACCGGCACCCAGTCGTCCAACGCGGAGCGACGGCGACGCTAACAGCCCCGTCCACAGCCCGGCAACGACGACGGCCCGCCGTGCGGCGGATCCGGCCGTGCGTCGCGGCGTGTCCGTGACGGGTGGGCGCCGGAGGCGGTGCACCATGGACGGTCCGGCCAGTGCCGTGCCCGCCGCGGTCCTCCGTGCGACTCGGCTATGCTGGTCGGAGTCTGTGCACAGGACCCGGTGCTCGTCCCCCGTCGCGGGGATCGGCCGGGTCCGGAGCACAGCAGACCAGCCTCGGGTACGGGTGCCGGTCGGGAGGCCCACGAACCGCGGGCCGACGACCTGCCCGTCCCCGCGCGTGCGGTCCCCACCCGGGTCCGTGCCGCACCGACGTCGTCAGCAGTGGGAGTCCCTCGTGAGCAAGCGCACGTTCCAGCCGAACAACCGTCGCCGGTCCAAGACCCACGGCTTCCGGCTGCGGATGCGCACCCGGGCCGGGCGCGCCATCCTCGCCGCCCGCCGTGGCAAGGGTCGCGACAAGCTCTCCGCCTGAGGTGCTGCCTGCGCAGGCACGCCTGCGCCGGCGGCCGGAGTTCACCGCGGTCATGCGGTCCGGCCGACGTGCCGGGCGCCCGACCCTGGTGCTCCACTACCTCCCCGAACGGCCCGTCGCCCGGACCGGGGGTCCCCTGGACCCTGCGGCCGGACCACGGGCCGGTTTCGTGGTCGGCAAGTCCGTGGGCAACTCCGTCTGCCGGCATCGGGTGACCCGTCAACTGCGGCACCTCGTCGGTGCCCAGCTGCATCGGCTCCCACCCACGGCCGACCTGGTCGTCCGGGCCCGCCCGGAGGCGGCCGAGGCCGGCTCCGCGGTGCTCAGCCGGGACCTCGACGCCGGCCTGGACCGGCTGCTCGGCGACCGGGCTGCGGCTCCGCGGGTGCGCCGGTCGTGACCGCCTCCCCGGCCCGGGTGCTGCTGGCCGCCGTCCGCTTCTACCAGCGGGCGATCAGCCCGGTGTTCCCGCCGAGGTGCCGGTTCGAGCCCAGCTGCAGCGCCTACGCCGCCGAGGCGATCGAGGTGCACGGCGCCGGCCGGGGCAGCTGGCTGGCGCTGCGCCGGCTGGCCACGTGCGCCCCGTGGCACCCCGGTGGGGTCGACCTGGTCCCGCCGCGGGCGGGCACCGGAACCGCTGAGCCCACCCACTCGTCGTGCACAGCGGCGCCGGACCCGACCACTCCCCCGGTGCCGGAGGCTGACGACATCCGTCGTCGCCACCGTGCCACCCCGCCGGCCCCGCGCCGGTCAGCGCAGCAGGAGGCTGGCGTTGCTTGACTGGCTGTACACCGCGATCGCCTGGGTGATGAAGTCCTGGCACTCCCTCTTCAGCAACTTCCTGGATCCCGCAGGTGGCCTGAGCTGGGCGTTGTCGATCGTCTTCCTGGTCATCACCATCCGCGTGCTGCTCTTCCGGCTGTTCGTCAAGCAGGTGAAGTCGCAGCGGGCGATGCAGGAGATCCAGCCGGAGATCCAGAAGCTGCGCAAGCAGTACGGCAGTGACAAGCAGGGCTTCAGCCAGGCGATGATGGCGCTGCAGAAGGAGCGCGGGGTCAACCCGCTGGCCGGCTGCCTGCCGCTGCTCCCGCAGATCCCCGTCTTCATCTCGCTGTTCCACGTGCTGCGCCGCCTCGCCCCCGGCAAGCAGGGTCTGTACAGCTGGGACAACCAGCTCACCGACATGGCCGCGAAGGCCAAGCTGTTCGGCGCGCCGATCTCCAGCTCGTTCAACATGCAGGAGCCCAAGGCCAGCCAGATCCTGAGCCTGCCCGGGGTCGGCTACACCAACATCCGGATCGTCTGCTTCGCCCTGATCGTGATCATGTGCCTCACGACCTTCTTCACCCAGAAGCAGATCCAGAAGCGCTCCGGCCCGGTCGAGGGCCAGGCCGCGATGGTGCAGAAGCTGCTGCTCTACGGCATGCCGATCAGCCTCTTCGTCTCCGGCTTCTTCTTCCCGGTCGGCGTCCTCATCTACTGGTTCACCAACAACCTGTGGACCCTGGGCCAGCAGTTCTACATCCTCAAGAAGCTGCCCCCTCCCGGATCGCCGGGCGCGCTGGCGAAGGCCGCTGCCGACAAGCCGGCCATCGACCCCAAGGCGCTCGCGCCCAAGCCCGGCGCCAAGCCGGTGCGCCCCAAGCCCGGCCGTCCGGCCACCACTGCCCCCACCTCGACCGTGGACGCCGACGGTTCGACCCCCGACGTCCCGCCGGTGGGCACGACCGCCGGTGACGGTCCGGTCGACTCGGCCGACGTGGACGGCACCCCGGCCGGCGGCCGCCCCGGCGGCGGCAACCGGCCCCGGTCCGGGTCGTCGGGCAGCC
>JAOPVN010000294.1 GCA_025966175.1 Modestobacter sp.
GTCCCGCTGCAGTTGGGCGTCCAGGGAGCGGGGCAACAGCTCGGTGACCGCCAGCCAGGCGCGCCACGTGCGCTGCTGCTCCTCGTCCAGCCACTCCTGAGCCACGGCAGGACCGTACCGGCCGCCCCGTGCCGCGCGGGTCGAGAGCGCTCATGGACGTTCGGGCGATCGGCCCCGCGTCAGGCGGCAGGCGGGCAGACCGGGCCAAGGCACGCAGGTGGCAACAGCCCGAGCGCGTAGCCGCACCCGACCCGTTCCCGGTCCCGGTCCCGGTCCCGTTCCATGGATCGTGCCGGCTCACGTCGCGGTCGAGCAGTCGGCCGGCAGCCCCGGCGGGCCGCTCGCACGCGCCTCTCGCGCGACGCAAACCTCACACTCGCCGGCAGGACGTGGACGGCGGGTGGCCGGACGGCGCATCATTGGCAGTCGCCGGGCTCGAGTGCCAGCCCTGGCTCGAACAGCGACGAGGAGCTCCCAGCACCGTGCCCACCTACCAGTACGCCTGCACGAACCCCGAGACCAAGCACGAGTTCGAGGTCGTGCAGTCGTTCAGTGACCCCGCGGTGACAACCTGCCCCGAGTGCGGCGCTCCGGTGCGCAAGGTCTACGGCTCGGTCGGCGTGGTCTTCAAGGGCTCCGGCTTCTACCGCACCGACAGCCGCAAGGCCGAGAGCTCCGCCACGCCGGCGGCGAGCAAGGAGTCGTCCACCAGCTCGGGCAGCAAGGACTCGTCCAGCTCGGGCAGCAAGGACTCGTCCAGCTCGAGCAGCTCCTCGTCCACCGGGTCGGGCACGGGCGGCTCCTCCACCGGATCGAGCACGGGCGGCAAGGCCGCCAACTGACCCGGCACGGACGGCGGCGGCGCGCTGCCGCCCGTCCACAGCGGGACGCTCGCTCCACACCCCCGCGCTGAGCCGGGACGCCCACCGTGCCGCCGCCCAGGATCGTGGTGTGCCCCGTTTCCGCCGCCCCCGCTCGCCGGTGCACCTGTTCCGGCAGGTCGCCGCGGCGGTGCTCGCCTGCCTGGCGCTGGTCCTCGCCCTCCGGCCGCCCCTAACGGCCGTCGGCCCGACCACCGGCCCACCGGCTGTCCCGGTCGCGGTCGCCGCGACGGACCTCCCGGCCGGCACGGTGCTGACCGCCGGCGACCTGACCACCGCAACCCTCCCGGCCGCCGCCGCCCCGGCCGGCGCAGCGGCCGACCCGGGCCAGCTCACCGGCCAGGTGCTGGCCGCGCCGGTCCGGGCCGGTGAGGTCGTGACCGACGTCCGGGTGGTCGGCCCGGGGCTGTGGTCGCAGGTGCCCGAGGGCCAGGTCGCGGCACCGGTGCGGCTGGCCGACCTCGCGGTGGCCACGCTGCTGCGCGCCGGCGACCGGGTCGACGTGCTGGCGGCCGCCTCGGACGGGCGGACCCCGTCGGTCGAGGTGGTGGCCGAGAGCGCGCTGGTGCTCACCGTGCCGACGACGGCGGAGGCCGATCCGCCGTTGGGCGCGGCGGACGGCACCGGGCTGCTCGTGCTCGCCGTCGCACCGGAGACAGCGCAGCGACTGGCTGCCGCCGGAGCCGGTGCCACGCTGACCGTTACGCTCGGCCGGCCGTGATCATGGGGCTACAGGGCGTGGTCCCCACGACCGAGGGGTGCGGAGTTGCTCAAGAACGTCCTCAAGGGCTTCAAGGACTTCCTGCTGCGGGGGAACGTCGTCGAGCTGGCCGTGGCCGTGGTCATCGGCGCCGCGTTCACCGCCGTCGTCAGTTCGTTCACCGAGTCGTTCCTGCAGCCGCTCATCGGCCTGGTCGGCGGCGGCGGCGTCACCGGTGGGATGACGACCGTCAACGGCCAGCACTTCACCTGGGGCGACTTCATCAACCAGGTCATCACCTTCGTGCTGACCGCGGCGGTCATCTACTTCGTCGTCGTGCTGCCGATGAAGACGATCGCGGAACGGCGCAGGCGGGGCGAGGAGGCCGGGCCGTCCCAGCCCACCCAGGTCGAGCTGCTGGTGGAGATCCGTGACCTGCTGCGCGCCCAGCAGGGCCTGCCGCCGCTGCCGGACGAGGAGAGTGGCCGGCACGCCCACACCGGTGAGTTCCCGAGGCCGGTCTGAGGCTCAGTCGCTGCCCCAGTGCGGCGGGCGGTCCTCCAGGTAGCGGCGGTCGTCGTCGTCCGGATCGGTCAGCCGCTCGCCCCAGCCGATGTCGCTGTCGTCGGGCGCCCGTTCCGGACGGACGGCCGCCGGGGCGACGGAACGTCCACCGTCGTCCTGCCGCGGTTCCTCCACGGGCTGCACAGGTCCTGACACGCGCTCGAGCCTAGGCGCGTCCGCGGGCGGGGAGACCGCAGGTGACCGCCAACATCCCCGCCGGCACCCGCGCTCGTCGTGCCGTGGCGGACGTTGGCCGGAGTCGTGCCGCTGGTGCTGAGCGTCGTCGCCGTCGTCGCGGTGGAGTCCTCGCTGCGCCGGCGTGAGCGGCTCGGCGAGGTGCTGCGGGTCGGCGGCGCCTGACCCGCGAGCTCAGCCGATCGGCTGGCCAAGACCCTCCAGGACCTCGGCCCCCGGCAGGGCCGCGAGGACCGCACCGGGGACGGCGAGCTTGCTGCCGCGGGTGCCCGAGCCGATCACCACCAGCTCGCTCGCGGCGACGGCGGCATCCACGAGGATCGGCCACGACGTCGGCAGTCCGACCGGGGTGATCCCGCCGTAGGCCATCCCGGACTCGGCGACGGCGACGTCCTGCGGCGCGAACGAGGCCTTGCGCGCGCCCAGGTGCCGCCGGACCAGCCCGTTGACGTCGGCCCGGGTGGTGGCCAGCACCAGGCAGGCAGCCATCGTGGTCTCCCCCGCCCGGCGTGCGGCGACCACGACGCTGTTCGCCGAGGCGGCCGCCGGCACCCCGTAGACGTCGGTGAAGGCCGCGGTGTCGGCGGCGTCGTCGTCGATCACGGCCACCCAGGCGGGGCCGGCCAGCGTGGGGACGGCGGTGGCGACCGACTCGCCGAGCAGGTCCAGGTGCCGGTGCGCCGGCAGCCAGGTGAGCGTGCCGAGCTGCGGGGCGGTGTCGGGTGCGGCCATGTCCCTGATCGTGCGGCACGCCCCCGTGCTCCCGCCCGCTGGGTGGGCCTCGCTGGTCGGTGTCCGCCCCCCGGGAGAAGATGGCGGCCATGATCGGTCAGCTGCACTCCGTGGTCATCGACGCCCCCGATGCGCACGCCCTGGCGACCTTCTACGCCGGTGTGCTGGGCATGGAGGTCAAGGGGGAGCCGGGTGACCGCTGGGTGGTGATCACCGGCGCCGGCTACCGGATCGCCTTCCAGCAGGCACCGGACCTTCAGCCACCCGACTGGCCCGATCCGAACCGGCCGCAGCAGTTCCACCTCGACATCCGGGTCGCCGACATCGACGCCGCCGAGCCGCAGCTGCTCGAGCTGGGCGCCCGCCGGCTGCCCGGTGGGGGCGGCGACTTCCGGGTCTATGCCGACCCGGTGGGCCACCCGTTCTGCCTGGTCTGGGACGCCGCGTGAGCGGCCCGGTCGACCTGAACGCGGCGAGCGCCTTCGTCGCCGCGACCGGGCTGGAGCTGACCGAGGTCACCGGTGCCCGGGTGTCCGGGCACATCGAGGTCGGGCCGCAGCACCACACCCCCTGGGGCGTGGTGCACGGCGGCGTCTACTGCACGGTGGTGGAGTCCGCGGCCAGCGTCGGCGCGAGCACCGCGGTGGCCGAGCGCGGGCAGTTCGCCGTCGGGGTCAACAACAGCACGGACTTCCTCCGGCCGATGGTCGCCGGCCGGCTGGACGTCGTCGCCGAGCCGGTCCAGCAGGGGAAGACGCTGCAGCTCTGGCTGGTCACCCTGGCCCGCGCCGAGGACGGCAAGCTGGTCGCCCGCGGGCAGGTGCGGCTGCAGAACGTGCAGCTGCCCGGCGGCGTATGACCGACCGGGTCTCCCGGGCGGTGGCCGCGGCGGTCGCCGTGGCCCGCGCCCACGGGCTTCCCGTCGAGGATCCGGTGCTGCTCAACGACGGGGCGAACGCCGTGGTGCACCTGCGTCCCGCGCCGGTGGTGGCCCGGGTGGCGACGACGACCCCGCTGCTGCGCCCGGCGATCACCCGGTCGCTCGGCCGAGAGGTGGCGCTGGCGACGGCGCTCACCGCGGCCGGCGCGGCCGTCGTCCCGCCGTCGGACCTGCTGCCGCCCGGCCCACACGAGCACGACGGGCTGACCCTGTCGTTCTGGCGGTACGTCGCGTTCCTCCCCGAGCGCCCGACCGCGGCGGAGGCCGGGACGGCGCTGGGTGACCTGCACGCCGTCCTGGCCGGCCTGCCGCCGCTGTGGGACGGATCAGCGCTGGACACCCCGCTGGACGACCTGACCGTCTTCGCCGAACGGGGCACCGCGCTGGGCGCCGACCCCGCCCTGGTCCAGCGGACCGCGGAGCTCGCCGCCCGGCTGCGGCCGCTGCTGACCGGGCCCGTCATGACGCTGCACGGGGACACCCACCCGGGCAACCTGCTGCGCACGGCCGGCGGGCTGGTGTGGGCCGACCTGGAGGACACCTCCCGCGGACCACGCGGCTGGGACCTGGCCTGCCTGCGGACCACCGTCCGCCTCGACGGCCGGGCGGCGATCGACGCCCTGCCGGAACCGATGAGCGAGGAGGAACTGGCGCCCTTCGTGTGGCTCCGGCGCCTGCACGTGGGGGCGTGGTGGGCCGTGCACGCGACGCGCGACCCGGCCGACCGGCCGGAGGCGGTCCAGCGGCTGACCGCCGGCGTCGAGGAGGTCAGCGCAGGCCTGGCGGGACGGCCTCCGGGTCGAGGGTGATCCGGAACAGCGCGCGGGGGTCCTGGAGGGTGGCCGGTGGTCGGGCCGCCGAGCGCGGCACCACCCGGGAGAAGCGGGCCGGCCGGCGGTGCGGCAGCAGCTCGCGGCCGGCGAAGGCGTAGTCGCCGGCCACCTCGCCCAGGAGCAGGCCCGCGCCGCGCTCGACGGGCAGCCCGACCAGGTCGCCGGGGGCCATCTCGTCGAGGAAGGCAGACAGCTGGCGGAGGTCCTTGGCGGGGCGGCGGCCGGTGAGCTCCTTGGACAGCGCCCGCAGCTCGTCCGGTGAGAGCCCGGTGGCGTCGACGTCGATGCCCGCCTGGGTGCCGAGCCCGACGACGCCACTGGCGAGGGCGGCGCCCAGCTCGGTGTGCGCGCGGGGCCGGACGACCCACACCGGCACACCGTCCGGCGGCGCGGCCGGGGTCACCCCGTCGGAGCCGGGCCAGATGTAGGGCAGGTCGTCGGGATCGGCCGGGAAGCGGGACCGGTAGAACGCCAGGTCCTTGGCCAGCAGGTTGGAGCGGTGCGACAGGTGCAGCGCCTCGTCGCCCACCCAGCTGGGCAGCAGCCCGGCCGCAGCGGCCTCCGCCTGGGTCATGCGCGCGGCGTCGGGGGCGAACTCGGCGATCAGGGTCTCGGTGCTGTCGGCGAAGCCGCGCTCCCGCCAGGCTCGCACCATCGCCAGTCCGTAGACCACCAGCCCGGCGGTGTGCCCGCGCCACATGGTGACGACGGGGTGGTTGGCCCAGCCGTAGTCGGGGAGCTCGAGGGCACGCAGCACCTGCAGCGTCTCCACCCGTTGCTTGCCGAGGCGGGGACTGTCCAGGAGCTGGGCCGCCTCGGCGAAGTCGGCGACCGGGAGGAACGTCTGCATCGCCGACCAGTCTCGGGCAGCGGGGCGCGGTCCGCCCGGTCAGGCCAGCCGGCGGACCAGCTCGGGCAGCACGTGGCCGAGCGGTGCGTCGACCAACACGGCGGCCTTCGCGTCACCGCGGGTGGGCCCGGAGTTCACGATCGCCACCGGGATGCCGCGCTTGGCGGCGTGGATGACGAACCGGTAGCCGCTCATCACGGTCAACGACGACCCCAGCACCAGCAGCGAGCGGGCCCGGTCGACGAGGCCGAAGCAGGTGTCGACGCGGTTCCGCGGAACCGTCTCGCCGAAGAAGACGACGTCGGGCTTGAGCGGTCCCCCGCCGCAGGCCAGGCAATCGACCATCACGAAACCGTCGAGCGCATCCTCGGGCAGCTCCACGTCACCATCGGGGTTGACCTCATCGGTGGCGTCGGGCCGGAACCCGGGGTTCGCCGTCCGCAGCCGGACGTCGAGGGCTGCCCGGTCGGCGACGTCCCCGCAGGCCAGGCACACGGTGCGGTCCAGTCCGCCGTGCAGCTCGACGACGTCCCGGGCGCCACCGGCCTGGTGCAGCCCGTCGACGTTCTGGGTGATCACCTCGCCCACGGCCCCGGCCTGCTGCAGCGCCGCCACCGCCCGGTGCCCGACGTTCGGCCGGGCCCGTTCGATCTGCCGCCAACCGACGTAGCTGCGCGCCCAGTACCGGTGCCGGCCGCGGGGATCGCGGGTGAACGTCTGGTAGGTCATCGGAGTGTGCCGCCGCAGCGAGCCGGTGGCGCCGCGGTAGTCGGGTATGCCCGAGTCGGTGGACAGGCCCGCGCCGGACAGGACCAGCGCGTCGCCGTCGGCGAGCAGGTCGGCCAGCGCGGAGACGCCGTCGACGGTGGCGGGTGCTGCAGTCACTCCCTCATCGTCCCTGCTCGCGAGGCGATGCGCCGGAACTCAGCTGGGCGCGACCGCGTGCTCCAGCCGCTCCAGCATCGCGTCGTGGATGCGGGCGAGGCCCTTGGGGGCGAACGTGCGCTCGAAGAAGCCGCCGATGCCGCCGGCTCCGTTCCATGTGGTGCGCACCCGCACCGTGCTCGCGCCGGCGTCGGCCGGGTGGACGGTCCAGGTGGTGACCATGCTCGAGTTGGTGTCGGTCTCCACCAGCGCCCCGTCGGCGCCCTCGGTGACGACGACGTCCTGCTCGCGCACGCGCTTGGGGGTGGCCTGCAGCCGCCAGTGCACCCGGGTGCCGGCGCCCCGACCGCCCTCGTCGACCCGGTACTCGCTGTACTGCTCGGGCAGCGCTGCGGGGCGCGTGGTGGCGTAGTCGGCGAGCGCGGCACGGACGACGTCCGCCGGTGCTCGCACGACTCGTTCAGCTGTGGCGACGACCTGACCCATGCCGCCCATCCTGCCGCCCGGCAGGTGGGAGTCGTCACCAGGGCCGCCGCAGCGGCTCCCAGGTGGAGCACGGCTGGGACGAGCGGGGACCCACCCCGGGGCAGGCCGGTCGCTCGGGCGGCCAGTCCTGCTCACCCTGGGAGTCGGGCACGAGCAGGTCCTCGCGGACGGTCCAGCCGTTGAGGAAGACCTCGCAGTCGCAGAAGGCGCCGCTGCGCCCCAGCCGCCGTTCCAGGCCGGTCGCCCGGGGCAGCCGCAGCTCCCGCCAGCGCCGCACCCAGCGCAGTGTCTGGTCGCAACCGAACGCATTCAGCATCCGGTCCACGAAGCAGAACAGGCACTCCGCCGTCCTCGGGCGGGTCAGCGCCTCGGACAGCGCGACGAGGTCGGCCTCGGCGGTGCGGTCGGGATCGGTCTCCATGGCTCCTCCTGGAACTCGGTGGAGGAGGAGTGCAGCAAGGAAGGAGGGCACCGGGAGCGCCGTCGTCCACAGCCGGGAGTGCTGTCCACAGATCCCGCTCGCCGGGGGATCACCCGGCGACGGATCAGACGTCGGCCGGCGTCTCGGTGAGGCTGTGGGCCCCGCAGGTGCAGCCGGGGTGGCGGGCGGACAGCACCAGGGAGACCGCGTGGGCCCGGTCGCGGGCACCCAGCTTGCGCAGGATCGCCTTCACATGGGACTTCACGGTGTCCTCGGAGATGAACAGGTTCTTGCCGATCTGCCGGTTCGACTGCCCCTGGATCAGCTCATCGAGCACATCGGACTCCCGACGGGTCAACGGCACCTCAGGCGTCAGCTCACGCGAGACCGGCTCGGCACCGGCCTCACCACGACGGACCTGCGGATCCACCACCGTCCGCCCGGCCCGGGCAGCCAACACCGCCCAGCCCAGCAACGTCGGAGAGGTGTTCATCAGCAGATAACCCCGCACACCGGCGGCCAGCGCCTCGTTCACCACAGCCGGGTCCTCCGAGGACGCCAGCGCCACGATCGCGATCTGCGGAAACCGACGGCGCAG
>JAOPVN010000140.1 GCA_025966175.1 Modestobacter sp.
CGACCCGCCGGACGGGCCCGCGGAGGCGGTGCTCGCCGGGACCAGCAACGCGGCGGCCACCGCCGCGGTGAGCGCGGCCTTCCGGCGCTGGTGGCGGGCCGCGGAGGTGGCGCGCATGGGCTTCTCCGGAGGTCGGGGTCGGCTGCTGCGAATCCCTGCACGCTAGGCCGGGACCAGGAGGTCCGCCGGGTCAGCGCACGGACGGCGCACAGCCCGCGGACGGCGCACAGCCCGCGGACGGTGTGACCGGCCCGTCCGCCCGACGACGGGACGATGTCGCTACGGCGGGGCATGGTGGAGGGATGTTCGACGTCGACTTCATGGCCCTCCTGACCCGCGAGGTGCTGCGCGAGCGGGCCGGTGCGCTGATCGGGGAGGCGTGCGCCTGGGCGGTCGGTCTCTCCGACCAGCCGCACCACCTGCGGGTGCGCGGCCGGGTGGTGCCCACCGGACTCACCATCGGCGCCCGCGCCGTGACCGGGCAGCCGCTCAGCGGGGAGGAGGACGGCCGGCTGGAGCTCGGTGACGCCCGCCCGGGGAGCTTCCAGGACGTGCTCAACGCCGTCACCGCCGACGGGACGCTGATCGCCGAGCACTTCGACCGCGAGGTGGTCGAGCCCTTCGTCCTGGACACCTGCATCCGCGCCGCCGAGCGGGCCCGCGACACCCGCGCCGCCGGCTGGGCCGAGCTGCTCGACGAGCTCGGCGAGGACGGCAGCGACCTCGTCGAGGTGGTCCGGGTGGGGGAGTGGGAGGCGCCGCTGCACATCGACGCCGAGCACCTGGTGCTGGCCGCACTGGGCACGGCGCCGCTGGTGGAGGTGGAGGCCGAGGGGCTACCGCTCTCGCTGGTCCGGGCCGCGGAGGCGGTGACCCGCGCGGCCGCGCCACCGCCGGCCACCCCGCTCGACGCCGAGCGACCCGACGAGCTGGCCGGGGCGCTCTTCCTCGCCGACGCCGCGCTGAACGGCTCGGGGCTGACCCTGCCGGTGCCGCTGGACCAGGCCGATCGGTTGCTGGACCTGCTGCTGGCCGAGGGACTGCTGCCGGAGGAGGTCCCCGCGCTGCTGCCGCACCTGCCGGTCGAGCCGGGGACGGCCGCCGAGGTCCGGGCCACGATCGCGACGCTGGGCGGCCCGGGGCTCTGACCGCCGCCCCGCCGACGCGCCGTGCCCCTTTCGCCCGCCGGTCGGCGGGGGGACGATGGAGGGGCACATGTGCTCCCGGAGGGACAGTGTCATGACCAGTTCCACGACCCCTGACCCCGCCGGCCGGCGCGCCCGGCCCCAGCCGGCGCCCGACCCGCTGATGATGACGCCCGCGGAGAAGGCGATCGCCGAGTGGGAGGCCCGCCACGACGTCGCCGCCCGCGGCTCCCGGGCGACGCCCGGTGCCATCCAGCTCTACCTGGCCGAGTCACGGTCCCGGGAGCGCTGCGACGAGGCGGCCCGGCCGCGACCGGAGGCGCGCAGGGCCGTTCCGGCTCCACCCGCTGTTCCGGCGAGCACGGAGGAGCTGTGGTTCCGGCTGGCGCCGCCGGAGCGCCGCCCGCGGCGTTCCGGGGGGACGCCCCGCTGACCGTCCCGGCGGGAACCCGGGGCCGGCCGGCCCCGTTGGGCGCGCATGGACCTGATCTGCCCGAAGTGCCAGGGAAAGATGCGTACCTACGAGCGCAACGGTGTGCACGTCGACCAGTGCGCGGACTGTCGCGGCATCTTCCTCGACCGCGGTGAGCTGGAGCGCCTGGTCGACGCGGAGAACGCCTGGCACGGCGACGCGCCCGCGGCGGTGCCCCCGCAGCCGCAGCCGGGTCAGCAGACGGCGCACCAGCAGCCGTTCCAGCAGCCCGGCCAGCCGCCGGCCCCGTCGTTCGGTTCGGTGGTCACCGAGGTGCTCGGCCAGGTTCGCGGCAGCGGTCACGGCTCCTCGCACAGCTCGTCGTCGGGTTACGCGACCGGCTACGGGCAGAAGCGGAAGAAGAAGGAGTCCTTCCTGAGCGACCTGTTCGGCTGATCCCGGTCCGGGGCCGCCCCGGGCCGGCGCGGGCGGGCGGTAGATCGCGCTGAGCGAGACGTCGAGCAGCACGTCGACGACGTCGTCCTCGGCCACCGCGGGACCGTCGCGCTCAGGGACCCGTAGAGCACCCGCTCGTCCAGCGAGTTCAGCGCGATGGTCAGATCGCGGCGGGCAGCCCGGGAGGTGCCTCGGTTCGCCTCCGTGCTTCCGGGCATGGTCCGCACAGGACCGGACGAGGGAGTGCAGGGGATGAGCGAGCGGGGCAGCGTGCTGGTGACCGGGGCCGGGGGCGTGATCGGGGCGCACGCCGCGGCCGAGTACGCCTCTGCGGGCTGGCGGGTGCGCGGACTCAGCCGCCGGGCGCCGCGGGAGGCGGGGTGGGAGCACCTGTCCGTCGACCTGCGCGACGCGGACGCCGCACGAGCCGGGCTGGCCGACGCCGGTGACGTGACCCACCTGGTGTTCGCCGCCTACGCGGAGCGGCCGACGGCCCGCGAGCTGTCCGCGGTCAACGTCGGGATGCTGCGGAACACCCTGGACGGGCTGGCCGCGGCCGGGGCGCCGCTGGCGCACGTGACGCTGTACCAGGGCGGCAAGGCCTATGGCGCGCCCATGGGGTTCTTCAACACCCCGGCCAAGGAGAGCGACCCGCGGATCATCCAGCCGAACTTCTACTACGACCAGGAGGACCTGCTGCGGGAGGTCGCCGCCGAGCGCGGCTTCCGGCTCACCGTCCTCCGGCCGGAGGGGGTCATCGGCTACGCCGTCGGCAACCCGATGAACCTGCTGATGGTCATCGCCGTCTACGCCGCGATCAGCAAGGAGCTCGGCCAGCCGCTGCGGTTCCCCGGCAGCCTGGCTGCCTACGACGCGCTGTACCAGGTCACCGACGCCGCGCTGCTGGCCCGGGCCACCGTCTGGGCCGGGCAGCAACCGGCCGCGGACGGCGAGATCTACAACGTCACCAACGGCGACCAGCTGCGCTGGCGGCACCTGTTCCCGGCGTTCGCGCGGCACTTCGGGATGGCGCACGCCGAGCCGCAGCCGGTGCCGCTGGCCGAGGCGATGGCCGACCGCCGGGACGTCCGGGAGCGACTGACCGCCCGGCACGACCTGGTGCCGACGCCCTACGAGGACCTGGTGGGCTGGGAGTTCGGCGAGTTCATCGTCACCTCCGGCTTCGACAACGTCAGCTCGACGATCAAGCCGCGTCAGGCCGGTTTCGCCGACTGCCTGGACACCGAGGCGCGGTTCCTGGAGCTGTTCGACCGGCTGGCCGCCCGCACGGTCATCCCGCCGCTGCGCTGAGGGCGCCGCAGCCCGGCCAACCTGTGT
>JAOPVN010000304.1 GCA_025966175.1 Modestobacter sp.
CAGTCAGCAACTGATCCACCCCGGACCCCCAGACAGCACGCATCCGCCGGTGTCGCCGGCGGCTCTCGTCGTGCCTCAGTCACCCTTCGCCCACCTCGGGCACCTCAAAGGAGCACCACTCATGGCCACGAACGGCCGCACCACCGCGACCGACACGACGACGAGCAGGTCCCCGGGGCCCTCCCGGGCGCTGTGGGGTGACCGCGGCGTCAAGGTGAAGGTCCTGGCCGCCGTGGGGGTGGCCTCGCTGGTGGCTGTGGTCGTCGGTGTGCTGGGCCTGTCGGCGTTGGGCACCTCTTCGCAGACCTCCACGAACATGTACGAGATCAGTGTGAAGAGCGTGGTGGCCACCGGTGACATGCGTGCCACGTACGCGAGCCTGCGGTTGAAGGCCCGCGACGCCGCCCTCACCCAGGACCCCGTTGCCGGGCAGCAGGTGCTGGACACCATGCCCGGCATCGCGACGGACTTCCGGGACGCCCAGGCGGCCTACGTCGCGGCGGGGATGACCCCGGCCAAGCAGGCCCTCCTGGACGAGGCCATGGGTGCCTTCGAGCAGTGGCTCACGGTCGCGAACGAGCAGATGGCCCCGCTGGCGCTGGCCAACGACTACGCCGGCTGGATGGCGGTCCAGGCCGCGACCGCGCAGCCGCTGGCGCAGACGACGCAGCAGAACATCGAGGAGCTCGCCGGTATGGCGGCCAGTGAGGCGCAGGCGGCCGCCGCTGCGGGGACCAGCCAGTACCACTCGCAGCTGGCCACCTCGATCGTCATTCTGATCGTGGGCATCGTCGTCGCACTCGGACTCGGTTTCGTCGTGGCCAGCGGGATCGGCCGCGCGACGCGGAAGGTCCAGGACGTCGCCACCGCCCTGGCCGAGGGTGACCTGACCCGGACCAGTGGACTGACCACCCGGGACGAGCTCGGCCAGATGGGCGCCTCCCTCGACTCGGCGGTCACCGGCCTGCGCACCGTCATGGCCTCCGTGGCGGCGTCGGCGGATGCGGTCGCGGCGTCCTCGGAGGAGCTGTCGGCGTCCTCGGCGCAGATCTCCGCCTCGGCGGAGGAGACCAGTGCGCAGTCCGGAGTGGTGTCCACGGCAGCGGAAGAGGTCAGCCGGAGCGTGGCCACGGTGGCCGCGGGTGCCGAGCAGATGGGTGCCTCGATCCGGGAGATCAGCCAGAACGCGAACGAGGCGGCGCGGGTGGCCGCGGCTGCGGTGACCGAGGCCGAGGCGACCACGGCGACGATCACCCAGCTGGGCGCCTCGAGCCAGGAGATCGGTGCGGTGATCAAGACCATCACCTCGATCGCGGAGCAGACGAACCTGCTGGCGCTCAACGCCACCATCGAGGCCGCTCGGGCCGGGGAGGCCGGCAAGGGCTTCGCCGTGGTCGCGAACGAGGTGAAGGAGCTCGCCCAGGAGACGGCGCGGGCCACGGAGGACATCGCCCGCCGGGTCGAGGCGATCCAGGGCGACTCGGCGGGTGCGGTGTCGGCGATCGGCCGGATCAGCGAGGTGATCGGGAAGATCAACGACTTCCAGCTGACCATCGCCAGCGCGGTCGAGGAGCAGACCGCGACCACGAACGAGATGTCCCGGTCGGTCCAGGAGGCCGCCAGCGGGTCGACGGAGATCGCCTCCAACATCACCGGGGTCTCCACGGCCGCTGGCTCGACCACCCAGGCGCTGGGCCAGACCCGGATCGCGGTGGAGGAGCTGTCCCGGATGGCCAGCGACCTGCGGGGGAGCATCGCCCGCTTCACCTACTGACGTCCCACCCCGCAGGCACGTGCAGCCGTTCCCCGATCGCCTCTCCGGTGCTCGGGGAACGGCTGCACGCCCTAGGTTCGCTGCATGGGAACCGTCGCGGACCGGCAGCTGCGGGTGGTCATCGCGCCGGACTCGTTCAAGGGCACGCTCGGCGCGGCCGATGCCGCCGACGCGCTGGCGGCGGGCTGGCGGTCCGAACGCCCGGACGACGAGCTGCTCACCGTCCCGCTCGCCGACGGCGGAGAGGGGACGCTGGACGCCCTCGGCCACGACCTCCCCGACAGCTGCTGGCGCAGCGAGCCGGTGACCGGACCCGACGGCCGCCCGGTGGACGCCGCGTGGCTGCTGCTCCCCGACGGGACCGCGGTGGTCGAGATGGCCCGCGCCGCCGGGCTGCCGCTGCTCGTCCGTCCGGACGCGCTGGGCGCCACCACCCGCGGGCTCGGCGAGCTGCTGGCCGCCGTCGTCGCCGACCCCGCCGTCACCCGGGTGATGCTGACCCTGGGCGGCTCGGCCACCACCGACGGTGGCACCGGCGCGCTGGCCGCCCTCGGTGCCAGGTTCCTCGACGCCGACGGCGCCGACCTGGCGCCGGGTGGCGGAGCGCTGTCCCGGCTGGACCGGATCGACCTGACCGGCCTCACCCCACCGCCGCGCGGGGGTGTGCAGTGCCTGGTCGACGTCACCGCGCCGCTGCTGGGCCCGCTGGGGGCCGCCGGGCAGTTCGGCCCGCAGAAGGGCGCCTCGCCCGACCAGGTCGTCGAGCTGGACGCCGCGCTCGCCCGGCTGGCCGACCTGCTCGGAGGCGACCGGGACGCACCGGGGGCGGGAGCCGCGGGCGGGACGGCATACGGGTTCGCGGCCTGCTGGGGGGCGGAGTTCGTCAGCGGGGCCGGCGCCGTCGCCGCCGCGGCCGGCCTGGACGACGCCCTGCGCGGTGCCGCCCTGGTCGTCACCGGGGAAGGCCAGTTCGACGCCCAGTCACTGCGCGGGAAGGTGGTCGGCGACCTGGTGGACCGGGCCCGGGCGGCTGCGGTGCCGGTGGCCGTCGTCGCCGGCCGGGTGGACGCCGAGAACCTGCCGGTGGCCCGCGCGCTGTCGCTCACCGAGCTGGCCGGATCGGTGGAGGAGGCGATGACCGACCCCGCCCGCTGGCTCACCGAGGCGGGGGTGCAGCTCGCCCGGGAACAGTCCGTCACACTCTGACCTTGGCGGCTGTGGTTCCGAGCCGTCCCGAAACATGTGTACGAGCGCCCGCGCGGGGCATCCCCTGCGTGGTGCGTCCAGCCCACCAGCGCCGGCCGGTCGGGTCCGTACCGGACGAGCAGGCAGGACGAGGGGACGGCGCACGTGGTGGAGCCCGGGAGGAAGACCCTCGGGGACCGCTACGACCTGCAGGCCCTGCTGGCCGTCGGCGGCATGGGGCAGGTCTGGCGTGCCCACGACAAGCTCCTCGGCCGCTCCGTCGCGGTCAAGGTGCTGCGCAGCGAGTACACCGGTGACGCGCTCTTCCTGGCCCGGTTCCGCGCCGAGGCCCAGCACGCCGCAGCTCTGAGCCACCCCAACATCGCTGCCGTCTACGACTACGGCGAGGAGCCGGCGATCGACGGCTCCGGGGAGCACCTGGCCTACCTGGTCATGGAGCTCGTCGAGGGAGAGTCGCTCTCCGTCACCCTCGCCCGGGTCGGCTCGCTGACGCCGGACCGGACCGTCGACGTCCTCCGGCAGACCGCCTCCGCCCTGGCGGCGGCGCACGAGGCCGGTGTCGTCCATCGGGACGTCAAGCCCGGCAACGTGCTGCTCCGCGGGGACGGCACGGTGAAGATCACCGACTTCGGGATCGCCTGGTCGGCCGGCAGCGTGCCGCTCACCCAGACCGGGCAGGTCGTCGGCACCGCCTCCTACCTCTCCCCGGAGCAGGCTGCCGGCGCGCACGCGACCGCGGCCAGCGACGTCTACGCGCTCGGCATGGTGGGTTACGAGTGCCTCGCCGGACACCGCGCCTTCGACGGCGACAACTCGGTGACGATCGCGCTGCGGCACCTGCGCGACCAGCCCGAGCCGCTGCCGGAGGAGCTGCCGGCCGGCGTCCGCACCCTCATCGAGCGCGCCACGGTGAAGGACCCTGCGCAGCGCTACCCCGACGGGGCCGCGTTCGTCGAGGCGATCGACGACCTGCAGGCCGGGCGCCAGCTTCCGCCGGTGCAGCGCACCGACACCCAGAGCTTCTGGCTGCTGCCGGACGCCGCCGCGCTCGCCGGGGCCTCTCCCGCGACCGATCCGGGGCCGCCGGACACGCGCGCGGAGGGCCGCCTGGGCCGGCTGCTCGTGCCGCTGGCGGCGCTCCTGGTCGGGGCCGGCCTGGCCGCGCTCGTGCTCCAGGCGGTCACCCCGACCATTCCGGAGACGACGGCCGCCACCGCCCTGGTGACCGGCACGGCGAGCGCGACCCCCGATGCGCTCGTGCTGGCGCGGGCGGACTACGTGGGGCGCCCGGTCGACTCGGTGCGCGCCCAGCTGGAGGCGATGGGCCTGCAGGTGCAGCTCGCGGGGGTCGAGACCGACGCCGCCGACCCCGACACCGTGGTCGACGTCGCCCCGCTGTCGGTCCGGCTGCAGGCCGGGCAGACGGTCCTGGTCAGCTACGCGGTGGCAGCTCAGACCAGGAGCCGCTCGGGGAGCTCCCACGCCCCGGGGGAGGCGGTCGTGCAGGCGCCCGTCGCCGCGACGTCGTCGCCCACGTCCAGGCCCACCCCGACCCCCACCGCGACGCCCACGCCCACGCCCAGAGCCAGACCCACACCCACGCCGACGATCATTGCGACGCCGACGACCAGCTCGGCCAGCGATACCGCAGGTGACGGCGGTGACTCCGGGGACGACGGCGGTGGCTCCGGGGACGGTGGTTCCGGAACGGGGACGAGCGCCCCGACGAGCACGACCCCGGCCACTCCGACGACCCCGACGCAGGGCTGACCGCGACGAGCGTCGCCGGCGCCTCGCGCCGGTATGTTCACCCCGGACAGGCCTGTCGCGACGAGGCGGTGGGGCCGCAGGGTTCGTGAGGGGCCGTGATCACGCGGGCGGACAGGCCGGAGGACGCGACCGGCCGTGCTGTGGCCGCCTACCGGGCTGGGCCGACCGCTCTCGACCACGCCGCGGTGTTCGCCGCGATGCCGACCCCCTACCTGGTGTTGACGCCCGACCTGGTCATCGCCGACGCGAACCCCGCCTACCTGGCCACCACCGGTCGGGCGTTGGACGACCTCGTCGGCCGGGACGTGTTCGACGCCTTCCCCGGCAACCCCAACGAGAGCGATCCCGACGGCGGCGCCAGCAAGGTGCGGGCGTCCCTCGAGCGGGCGCGCGACTCCGGCCGGCCGCACACGATGCCGGTGCAGGAGTACGACATCCCCGACGGGGCCGGCGGGTTCACCAAGCGCTTCTGGAGCCTGATCAGCGTCCCCGTGCTCGATTCGTCGGGCTGCTGCCGGTACGTGCTGCAGCGCGCCGAGGACATCACCGACTACCTCCGGGAGCAGGCGCAGGCCGCCCACCCCAGCGGCACCGGCAGGAAGTGGCGTCGCCGGGTGCTGGAGGTGGAGAGCGACCTGTTCGCCCGCGGGGTGGAGCTGAGCGCCGCCCGGGAGGCCGAGGCGGAGACCGCCCGCCGGCTGGCCGCGCTCTCCGGGGTGGCCCTGGCGTTGGGGAACGCGCAGACCCTGGACGACCTGGCGCGGGTGGTGACCGGGCGGGGGCTGGTCGCGCTGGGTGCGCACGGCGGCGCGGTCGCCGTCTGCGAAGGGGACCGGCACCTGCGGCTGGTGCTCACCGAGGGCATGAGCCCGGTCGGCGTCGGCCCGGACACCCTGCTGTCCCTGGACGCCCCCTACCCGGGGTGCGTCGCGGCCCGCAGCGGGGAGCGGGTGCTGCTGCCGGACCGGGCGACCAGCGAGGCGTTCTCGCCGGAGCTGGCCCAGCTCGTCGTGACGACTGGGGTGCAGGCCTGGGCGGCAGTGCCGCTGGAGAGCGGCGACCGGCGGATCGGCTCGCTCAGCGTCGGCTGGACCCACCCACCCGTGCTCATGCCGGCCGACCTCGAGCTGCTCGTCGCGCTGGCCGCGCAGTGCGCCCAGACACTCGAGCGGATCCGGGCCCGCGAGGCCGAGCAGGAACGGCACGCGGCGGTGCAGGGCATGGCCGAGGCACTGCAGCGCAGCCTGCTCACCGAGCCCCCCTCGCCCGACCACCTGGAGGTCGTCGTCCGGTACCTGCCGGCCGCCACCCAGGCGCAGGTCGGCGGCGACTGGTACGACGCCTTCCTGCTGGGGAACGGCTGCACCGCCCTGGTCATCGGCGACGTCACCGGCCACGACCGGCACGCCGCGGCGGCGATGGCCCAGGTGCGCAACGTGCTGCGCGGGATCGCGCACAGCCGGCGGGAATCCCCGGCCGCCGTCCTCACCGCGCTGGACGGGGCGATGCGGGACCTGGCGGTCGACACCCTCGCCACCGCCGTCCTGGCCACCGTCGAGCAGCGGGAGGAGGGCGCCGACCGGGACGTGCGGCTCCTCCGCTGGAGCAACGCCGGTCATCCACCGCCGCTGCTGATCTCCGCCGAGGGCGAGGTGACCGTGCTGGAGCGCGAGCCGGACCTGCTGCTGGGCCTGGACCCGTCCGCACCACGGGCCGACCACGTGCTGGAGCTGCTGCCGGGCGCCACGGTGCTGCTCTACACCGACGGCCTGGTGGAGCGGCGCGGCGCGACTCTCGACCAGGGCACCGCCTGGCTGGTCGGTGCCGTCGCCGGCGCGGCACAGCTGCCGTTGGAGGAGCTCTGCGACCGGCTGCTGGGCGAACTCGCCGGCGCCGTCGAGGACGACGTCGCACTGCTCGCCGTCCGCGCCCGTCCCGCGGGCGGGCCCCGCCCTGCCGAGGCGGGCGGGGCCCGGTCGCCGGAGGGGCACGGCGACCTCAGGCCGACGAGCTCCTGATCTGCTCCGGCAGCAGCCGGCGCCCGGTGGCGCGGCAGCCGAGGACCAGGCAGGCCACCGCGCCCGCCAGCGCCAGCCGGCCGGGC
>JAOPVN010000366.1 GCA_025966175.1 Modestobacter sp.
GCGCCGGGGCCAGGGTGACCAGCCGCCGGGCCAGCACCGGGATGTGCCGGCGCAGGAATCCGGCCATCACCACCTGCCCGGCGTGCGTGCCGACCGAGGAGGCGGCGAACCCCGACGCCAGCAGGGCCAGCGCGAAGGCCAGCGCCGCCCCGCCGCCGAGCTGAGCGCCGAGCCCGGCGTGCACGCTCTCCAGCGATGACACCTCCGCGTCGCCGGTGAACAGCTGCGCGGCGATGACCAGCATCGCGACGTTGACCAGCCCGGCCAGCCCCATCGCCAGCAGCACGTCCACCCGCTGGGCCCGCAGCAGCCGGCGTCGTCCCGCGTGCGTGCGCCCGGCGGTCACCGCGTCCCCGTACCGGCCCGGCGTCAGCGCCGAGTGCACGTAGATGACGTGCGGCATGACGGTCGCGCCGAGGATGCCGGTGGCCAGCAGCAGGCTGTCCGCCCCGGCGAAGCCCGGCACCAGGCCCGAGGCGACCCCGCCGACGTCGATCCCGGAGCCCACCAGCGTGTAGCCGAATCCGCCGCCGATCACCAGCAACAGCCCGGTGATCACCCGCTCGAACGGCCGGTGCCCCCGCGACTGGGCGGCCAGCAGGACGAACGCGACGACGGCGGTGATCACCCCACCGATCGGCAGCGGCACCCCGAACAGCAGGTTCAGCGCGACCGCGCCGCCGACGATCTCGGCCAGGTCGGTGGCGATCGCGACCGCCTCGGCCTGCGCCCACAGCCCCCACACGACCGGCCGGGGCAGCCGTTCCCGGCAGCAGGTGGCCAGGTCGCGACCGGTGGCGAGGCCGAGCTTCGCGGTCAGCGACTGGATCAGCATCGCCATCAGGTTCGCCGCGACGATCACCCAGAGCAGGGTGTAGCCGAACGAGGCGCCGCCGGAGAAGTTGGTCGCGAAGTTGCCCGGGTCGACGTAGGCGACGGCGGCGACGAAGGCGGGCCCGAGCAGCGGCCACAGCCGCCGCGTCACCTGGGGGGCCGGCCGGGTGAGCGTGCTGGGAAGGACGGCGGCCTCGGCCTTCGACAGGTACACGGTGGACCTCGCGGGGTCGGGCGGCGGGGCGGGCCGGATGTGAGGAGCGGTCGGCTCCTGTCCTGCCCGACCCGAGCGGGCCACCGGGGCCGACCTGTGGCCCCCAGGGGTCACAGGTCAGGCTTGCGTGGGCTGCCGGACCAGCGTCCAGATCGGCAGCTCGTGGTCGACGGCGGTGCGGGTGGCGTGGGTGACGGCGAACCCGGACCGCTGCAGCCAGCGGACGACGGTGGAGGTGTAGACCGTCGCCGCGGCCGGGACGCCCTCGGTGTCGCACCGGTCGAGCACCGGTTGGAGCACCGCCGTCCCGAGGCCGGCGTGCCGGCTGGCCGGCCGGGTGCCGACGGCGTGCAGCCACCAGTGCGGCCCCTCCGGGCGGCCCAGGGCGCCGAGCCGCTCGCTGGCCAGCACCACCGGCTGCCGGCTGCCGAAGACCCGCGGCAGGTCCCGGTCGATGATCGCCTGCAGGTCCGCCGCCGGTGGGGGAGCGTCCGGGGCGGTCCAGGCGGCGACGGCCGCCGCGTCGTCGGTGACCCACGTCGTCCCGGCGTCCACCCCGGCCAGGCCGGCCCACAGCTCGGCCCACCGGTGCAGCCGCTGCGCGCGTCCGTCCTCCGGCAGCGCCCAGGAGGTCCAGCGGTAGTCGGGGTAGGCGGCGGCCAGCGTCGCGGCCAGCCGGGGGACGTCGGCGCGGGTGGCGGGCCGGACGACGGGGGGCGTGCTCACCCGTCGATCCCACCACGTGCCTGCCCCGGTCGGGCCAGGGCACCTGTCAACCGCCATTCGCCGACGGCGCAACAAATGTGCTCTCCGCGCAATGGACCATTCGGTCTCGACATCCCCGTGCACGTGCGAGTTGGCTCGTCAGCGACCCGGCCGACCGTTCCCCAGGAGTGTCCGATGACCATTCCCAGCGCCGTGCGCCTGAGTGCCCCATCCGTGAGCACGACCAGCCTCGGGGACGCGGTCTACGAGCGGCTCCTGCGGGAGCGGATCGTCTTCCTGGGGCGCGAGGTCGACGACGACATCGCCAACCAGGTCGCCGCACAGATGCTGCTGCTGTCCGCGGAGGACCCGGGCCGTGACATCCACCTGTACATCAACTCCCCAGGCGGCTCGGTCACCGGCGGCATGGCCATCTACGACACGATGCAGTTCGTCGACTGCGACGTCGCCACCTACGCGATGGGCATGGCCGCCTCGATGGGGCAGTTCCTGCTGACCGCCGGCACGGCGGGCAAGCGGTTCGCCCTGCCGCATGCGCGGCTGCTGATGCACCAGCCCTCGGCGGGCCTGGGTGGCACCGCCGCCGACATCACCATCCAGGCGGAGATGCTCGGGCGCATGAAGCGGCAGCTCAACGAACTGCAGGCGCACCATTCCGGACAGACCGTCGAGCAGATCGAGCGCGACTCCGAGCGGGACCGCTGGTTCACCGCCGCCGAGGGGGTGCAGTACGGGCTGATCGACTCCGTGATCACCGACGTGGCGTCGCTGCCGGTGCGGCGGGTGCCCTTCGGCGTCGGCTGAGCGGCGACCGGGGCTCATTCGGCAACGACCCGCAGGGTCTCCATCGAGGGGTCCGCGGCGTCCGGGACGAGCATGCCCGCGGCGACGCCCGTGGTCAGGTAGTCGACCACCTCCTGGCTGATCCGCTCGCCGGGCGCCAGTACCGGGACGCCGGGCGGGTAGGGGCTCACCATCTCGGCGGCGACGCGCCCCACGGCCTTGTCCACGGGCACCTGCTCGACCCGGGCGAAGAACGCCTCCCGCGGGGTCGTCGCCTGTTCGAGCTCCAGGGACCGCGGCTCGGGCAGGTCGACGCGGGGCGGCCGCTCCATCGAGCCGGCGGCCGCCACGAGCGCCCCCAGCCCGTCGACGAGCGCCCGCTCGGTCTCGTCGTCGTCCCCGTGGGTGATCCGGGCGCTGATCCGGCAGGCGTCCGCCGAGCCGATGTCCACGTGCCGCTCGGCGCGCAGCCACTCCGCGGCCTGATAGCCGGTGATGCCGAGCGGCCGGACGTCGATCGTGAGCACCAGCGGGTCGAGGTCGAACGCCGCGCCGGGCCGCACGACCTCCCGGCCCATCAACGACAGGCCGTCCATCCCGCGGACCGCCTCGCCGATCCGGCCGGCCCGAGCGATCGCGGCGCCGAGCAGTTCCTCGCCCTGCTCCACCATCTGCCGCCGCCAGCCGTCGAGGGTGAGGTAGACCAGCGCCGAGGAGCTCGTCGTCCCCAGCAGGTCCTCCCGGGCCGACAGCACGTCCGGGTCGACCCGGTCGCCCTGCAGGTGGAACACCGAGCTCTGCTCGATCGCACTGCCCATCTTGTGCACGCTGGTGACCACGAGGTCCGCGCCGGCGTTCATGCCCCAGGCGGGCAGGTCGCGGTGGAAGGGCAGGTGCGCACCCCACGCCTCGTCGACGATCAGTGGGACGTCTGCGGCGTGGCAGACCTCGGCCGCCCCGGCGATGTCGGCGCAGGTACCCCAGTCGGTGGGGGTGATCAGCAGCATCCCCTTCGCGTCCGGGTTCTCGGCCAGTGCCCGGCGGACGTCCTCGGGCTCCGGCGGGTGGGCCAGCTGCAGGTCGGCGTCGAAGTGCGGGTGCACCCACACCGGCCGGATGCCGCTGACGATCAGTCCGGCGACGACGGACTTGTGCGCGTTCCGGCTGACCAGCAGCTTCTCGCCCGGCCCGGCCACCGACATCATCGCCGTCTTCACCGACAACGAGCTGCCACAGGTGGAGAAGAACGCGTGGTCGGCGTCGACGGCGTCGGCCATCAGCTCCTCGGCCTGCGGAACGACGCCCTGCGACTCGCGCCGGTCGTCGAGGCCGTTGAGGGAGAGGACGTCGGAGGCGAAGACACCGGCCCCGACGATGTCCAGCACCCGCGGGTCGACGCCGCGGCCCTGCTTGTGGCCGGGCGGCCCGAAGACGACGTCGCCGCGACGGCGGAAGGCCTGCAGGGCCTCCAGGACGGGTACACGTGAGTGATCCATGGCGGCGCACTACCCCGGGATGGATCACGGAATACTTGAACAGTCAAGCACATTGGAGCAGACTGACCGCACCGTCCCGACCACGAGGAGCCTCCCGTGCCCGTCCAGCGCCTCAACCACGCCGTCCTGTTCGTCCGTGACGTCGACCGCAGCACCGCGTTCTACCGTGACGTCCTCGGCTTCCGGGTGAAGGTCGAGATGCCCGGTCGGGCCGCCTTCCTGCAGGCCGAGGGGTCGACCAACGACCACGATCTGGGCCTGTTCGCCATGGGCGACGGCGCCGGGGCCTCGGGGGCCGGCCGCAGCACGGTCGGGCTGTACCACCTCGCCTGGGAGGTCGACACCCTCGCCGAGCTGGCCCGGATCCGGGGTGCGCTCACCGACGCCGGCGCCCTGGCCGGCGCCTCCGACCACGCCACCACCAAGGCCCTCTACGCCAAGGACCCCGACGGGCTGGAGTTCGAGGTCTCCTGGCTGCTGCCGGCCGACCTGATCACCCCGGAGGTCCAGGCCCAGGGCGCCATCACGCAGCCGCTGGACCTGGAGGCCGAGATCGAGCGCTACGGCGCGGAGACGAAGGGGGGCATCGGCGTCTCCGTGCGCGCGTGACGCGGTTCCCGGTGGCCTTCACCGTCGTCGCCGTCACCCTCACCGGTGGGCCGACCGTCCTGCTCGAGCTCGGCGCGCTGCGCCTGCTCGTCGACCCGACGTTCGACCCGCCCGGTGAGCATCCCCGGGACGACGTCCGTGCCGCGCTCTGCGCTGCCGGGCGCACCGACCGCCTCGTCGAGCGCCCACCCGGCGTCCGCACCGCGGTCGGCTGAGTCACCCGACCGCGCTGCCGGGCTGCGGGCGGATCAGCAGGATGCTGCTGATCGCCGTCCCGAGCAGCCGGTCGGCCGGGTCGAACAGCTTCGCCTCGGCCAGTGCGGTGCGCCCGCCCAGGTGGGTGACCGTGCCGATGCAACGCACCCGGCCGGTGTCCACGGTGATCGCCCGGAGGAACTTCACCGTCAGGTCCAGGCTGGTGTAGCCGACGCCGGCGGGCAGCATCGAGTGCACCGCGCAGCCGGTCGCGGAGTCCAGCAGCGTCGCGTAGACGCCGCCGTGCACCGAGCCGATCGGGTTGTAGTGGTACTCGGCCGGCTCGAAGGAGAACTCGACCCGGCCGGCCTCGACGGAGTCCAGCACGAACCCGAGCGTGGCGATGACCGGTGGAGCGGGCAGCTCACCGCGGGCCATCGCCTGCAGCACCTCGATGCCGGCGGAGGTCTGCGCAGCGGTCGCGCTCAGCGCGGGGTCGCCCCAGCCGTAGGTCCTCGTCCGCACAGGCTCGGTCACCCGGCGGACGCTAGCTCAGTGCCCGGCGGGCCAGCGGAAGAGCACGTCACCCGCGGCGACCGCGGTGCCTGCGGTCACCGGCGGCATGGTGTCCGCGGCGGCGTCCATGACCACGACCGGGCTGATCGGCGACATCCCGGCCGCGCGCACCGCCGTCACGTCGACGGTCACCACCCGGTCCCCGGCGGCGACGTCGTCGCCCTCGGTCACGTGCAGCGTGAACGGCGCGCCGTCCAGCTTCACGGTGTCGATGCCCACGTGGACCAGGACGCCGCGGCCCTCCGGCGTCAGCACGATGAAGGCGTGCGGGTGCACCTTGAGCAGCCGCCCGCTCACCGGTGCGACGACGTCGACCAGGTCGGCGTCCGGCTCCGGCTCGATGCCGACGCCCGCGCCCACCATCGACGCGGCGAACACCGGGTCCGGGACCTCGGTGATCGGCAGGACCGTCCCCGTCAGCGGGGCGATGACGAGGAGGCCCCCGGAGGTCACAGCAGGTCGTTGACGTCGTCGGCGAGGGAGTCCGCCTCGGGGCCGACGACGACCTGGACGATCTTCCCGGCGACCAGCACGCCGTGGGCGCCGGCCTTCCTCAGCGCGGCCTGGTCGACCAGTGTCGGGTCCTTCACCTCGGTCCGCAGGCGGGTGATGCAGCCCTCGACGTCGTCGATGTTGGCGGCGCCGCCCAGTCCGGCGACGATCTGCTCGGCCTTGCCCACGGAGCGCTCCTCCCGGCGGCCCGGCGGCCGCGCTGGTGGTTGTTCGAGTCGTTCAGGGTGGTTGCTCGACCGGCCGACGTCCAGGGTGTTGACAGGCATCGGCTCCGCCCGCCATCCTCCCCGGTCAACTGGTCATAACCGGACGGTACCGGTTGGTGGACGCCCGAGGGAATGGCCGGCGAACTGCTCCTTTCGCAGCCCCACCTCTCCTGGAGACCCGGCCATGAGCTTCCTGAACGCCCCACCCACCGGACTGCGGGGCCTCGGCGGCCTGCAGCGCCTGGGCCGCAGCCTGATGCTGCCGATCGCCGCCCTGCCCGCCGCCGGCCTGCTGCTGCGCCTCGGGCAGCCGGACATGCTCGGGTCGTTCTCCGCGCTGAAGGACGTCGCCGCCGTCCTCGCCGGAGCGGGCGGTGCGCTGTTCGACAACCTGCCACTGCTCTTCGCCGTCGGCATCGCGATCGGCTGGGCGAAGAAGGCCGACGGGTCGACGGCGCTCGCCGCGGTGGTCGGGTACCTGGTGCTGCAGGGCGTGTTCAAGGCGATGAGCCCGATCGTGCTCGGCGCTGCCGCCGAGGGCGAGACCCAGGAGCTGATCAACTACAGCACGCTCGGCGGCGTGGTCACCGGGCTGATCGCGGCGATGCTCTGGCAGCGGTTCTACCGGATCAAGCTCCCCACCTACCTGGCCTTCTTCGGCGGCCGACGGTTCGTCCCGATCATCACCTCGTTCGTGATGATCGTCGTCGGGGTGCTGCTGTCGCTGGTCTACTCCTGGTTCAACACCGGCTTGACCAACCTCGGCGACGCCGTCGACTCCAACAGCGTCGTCGGCGGCGGGATCTTCGGTGTGGTCAACCGGCTGCTCATCCCGCTGGGCCTGCACCACATCCTGAACTCGGTGGTCTGGTTCGTCATCGGTGACTACAACGGCGCCACCGGCGACCTGAACCGGTTCTTCGCCGGCGACCCGAATGCCGGGACGTTCATGACCGGTTTCTTCCCGATCATGATGTTCGCGCTGCCGGCCGCGGCGATCGCCATCTGGCACGAGGCCCGGCCCGAGCAGCGCAAGGTCGTCGGCGGCGTCATGCTCTCCACCGCGCTCACCGCGCTGCTCACCGGCATCACCGAGCCGCTGGAGTTCTCCTTCCTCTTCGTCGCCTGGCCGCTCTACGTCGTGCACGCGATCCTGACCGGCACGTCGCTGGCGCTGACCAACGCACTCGGCATCCACGACGGGTTCACCTTCTCCGCCGGCCTGTTCGACTACGCGATCAACTTCGGGCAGGCGACCAAGCCGTTGTGGCTGATCCCGATCGGCCTCGTCTACGCGGCGATCTACTACGTGCTGTTCCGCTTCGTGATCCGGAAGTGGAATTTGCGCACGCCTGGGCGCGAGGACGACACCGAGGCGGTGGAGGCCAGCGCGGACGACGCCGCCCAGCCGGCGCCGGCCACGACCACCACGGCCACGACCACCACGGCCCCGGCGAGCACCGTCGAGGCGTCGCCGACGGGTGGGACGCAGTCCTGACCGACGAACAGGGCCCCGTGCTGCGGGGCCGGCTGGTCACCAGTGGCTCGGTCGTCGACGACGGTGTGGTCACCGTCGTCGGCGACCGGGTCGCGTACGCCGGCCCGGCCACCGAGTGGGACGGCGCAGGGTGGGACGGGGAGCTCCCGCCACCGGCTCCCGACCGGCTGCTCCTGCCGGGGCTGGTCGACGTGCACTGTCACGGTGCCGCCGGGCACGGCTTCCCGGACGACGACGCCGACGGGGTGCTCGCCGCGGCCGCCCACCACCGGGCGCACGGGACGACGACGCTCGTCGCCAGCCTGGTGTCCGCCCCCGCCGCGGTGCTCCGCGGGCGGCTGGCGCTGCTGGCTCCGCTGGTGCGGTCCGGTGAGCTCGCCGGCGTGCACCTGGAGGGGCCCTTCCTCTCCGCCGTCCGGTGCGGGGCGCAGGACCCGGCGGCCCTGGTCCCCGGCGACCCGGCGCTGCTCCGGGAGTTGCTGGCCGACGGGATCGTGGTCTCGATGACGCTGGCCCCGGAGACCGCGCACGCCGACGAGCTGGTCGCCGTCCTGCGGGAGCACGGCGTGCTGCCGAGCTTCGGCCACACCGACGCCGGCGCCGGGGCGACCACCGCCGCGATCCGGTCGGCCGCGGTCACCGGCCGGCTGTCGGCCACCCACCTGTTCAACGGGATGCCGCCGCTGCTGTCCCGCGCCCCGGGCCCGGTCGCCGCCTGCCTGGCCGCCGCCGCCCGCGGTGAGCTGGTGCTCGAACTGATCGGCGACGGGGTGCACCTGGCCCCCGAGACGGTGGCCACCGTCTTCGACCTCGTCGGGCCCGGCCAGATCGCGCTCGTCACCGACGCCATGGCCGCCGCCGGGATGGCCGACGGGCGGTACCGGCTGGGCGCGCTGCCGGTCGAGGTCTCCGGCGGGGTGGCCCGGTTGGCGACGGGCGACGGTCCGGGGGCGATCGCCGGCGGAACGGCGCGGTTGATCGACGTCGTCCGGCGGACCGTGGCCGCGGGCGTGCCGCTCGCCGACGCCGTCCTCTCGGCGACCGCCACCCCGGCGGCACTGCTGGGCCGCTCCGACGTCGGTCACCTCGCCGCGGGTGCGCGCGCCGACGTCCTGGTCACC
>JAOPVN010000160.1 GCA_025966175.1 Modestobacter sp.
GGGACCGGGTGACCGCTCGCGGGCTGCTCGCCGCGGTGCGCGGTCTGCCGTGGGTCCTCCGGGAGCGCCGGGTGCTGCCGCCGCACGCCGAGGCCCGGTTCGCCGCGTTGGAGCACGCCCAGCGCACCTCGACCGCACGCCGCTACGTGAGCTGACGTCCGCCCGGCAGGATGTAACCGGCAGGACATTCCATCCTGTGCACGGTCCCGGATCTGCGTAGGGTCGCGGCGACGGACGGGACCCACCCGCACGTCGCGGAGGTGGGCATGCGCGCACTACTGGTCGCCCTCGGCACCCTCGGTGTCCTCCTGGTGGGTGCCGTCCCCGCGTCGGCCGACCCGCCGGTCACGACCGGCGACCGGATCACCGACACCGCCGGGGCGCTCGGCGCCGACCGGTCACGGGTGCAGTCGGCGCTGGACCAGGCGCAGCACCACGGGATCACGATCTGGGTCGTTCTCGTCCCCGGGTTCGACGCCCCGGACGGCACGGACTGGGCGGCGGCCACGGCGGCGCAGTCCAAGCTCCCGAACTCGGACATGCTCTTCGCGCTCGACGTCACCCACGGCAGCTACCAGTGGTGGATCGGCGATTCGTTCCCGCTGCCCGACACCGACGTCGATGGTGTCCTGACCTCGCAGGTCGACCCCTTCCTGGGTACGAGGCCCGCAGCGGACGTGGTGGTCGCCCTGGCCAACGGCCTGACGCCCGGGAACAGCACGTTCCTGGGCGGGCCCGCCCAGCAGAGCCCGTGGTCGGGCACGACCACGGCTCTCGTGGGCGGCATCCTGGTGGTCACGCTCGGCGGCGCACACCTCCTCTCCCGCCGCGGGACGACGGCCCCGACGCCGCAGTAGTCCCCGCCGCGCCGCCACGAGGCGGCGCTGCTCAGGCGCCGAGGAAGACCTCACGGACCGGCTGCTCGGAGCCGACCGCGGCCACCACGGCACCGGTGGTCCCGTCGATCCAGTCCGCCACGTGCAGCCGGCCGTATCGGGTCGCCGTCCCCTCGCCGACCAGCGGGTCCCCGGCGCCGGCGACGTCGACCTCCCGCAGCGAGTCGAGCGTGGCGACACCGAGTTTGACCAGGCACTCCTTGCGCACCCAGAGCCGCAGAAAGGCCGACGTGGGGTCCGCTGCCGCGCGCACCTGGGCGATCTCTGCGGGAGAGAGCACGTCGGGCACGGGACCCGGGGCGCCACCGCGCGGGCCGGGGACCTCGATGTCCACGCCGACCGGGCTCCACCCGGCAGCGGCGGCGACGGCACCCGGGCGGTGGGCGAGGCTGATGTGCAGCTCGGGGAACCCCGCCATGGACGGTCTGCCATGGTCTCGGGACCCGCACTCCGGGCACCGGTGCACGACCATGAAGGCCGCACGGGGGCGGCCCGTCAGCCGGGCAGCGCACCACCGGACGAGCAGGTGCGCCGCGGCCCGGGCCTCCTGCGGGCGTGCCCGGCGGGAGCCGACCCCCGGCGGCCGCTCGCCCCGGACGACGAGACGGCGGTCGAGGGCCGCCAGTACCTGCCGAGGCGCGGCCGACACGACGATCGCGCCGCTCACCGGTCCCTCGAGCGCGGCCCGATTCGGCACGGCGACCACGCCTCCGCATTCAGCCGCCACACAGGAAACCTCACTCTACGAACTGTTCGCATCACATTCCGTTCTCATTACGAGGATGTTAGTCAAACGCTGCGATTTATCTTTGACTATGCCCACGCGATGTCCATAGCGTGCAGTCCGTTGCACACAATGCTCGGGGCCACGGGGAGTAATTGGACAATGACTCGACGTAAAAGAGTGAACGGTTCCGCCATTTCTTCCGGCGAGGTCGAGCCCAATCCCGCGATTGCGGTTCCGGCGGTCGTCTTCCAGGACAACATCGCCGCCCCGACCCCCGAACCGGTGAGTTCGGACCGTCTGCACGGCTTCTTCGAGCGGACCTGCGACCGCCGCCCGTCCTCGACGGCGCTGGAGTGCGACGGCGAATTGCTCACCTACGATGAGCTGGACCGGCGCGCCAACCAGCTCGCCCACCACCTTCTGGACCTGGGCGTCGGCACGGGCACCAGGATCGGCATCCTGCTCGGGCGCTCAGTGGCCTCCTACGTCGCCCTGCTGGGGATCACCAAGACCGATGCGACCTTCGTGCCCATCGACCCGGCCGTTCCGGCCGAGCGACTGCAGTTCATCGTCGAGGACGCCGACCTGGGCCTCGTGGTCACCACCTCCGCGTTCAGCGAGGTCTGCCACGAACTCCCGTGCCCGGTCGCCGAGATGGACACCCTGGCCGCCGATCTCGCGGTGCAACCCGGAACGAGACCGGACGTTTCCACATCTGGCGATCCGGTCTGCTACGTCATTTACACATCCGGTTCCAGTGGTCGCCCCAAAGGCGTCGAAATCGCGCAGTCGAGCATCTGTAATTTCATCGGCGTCGTCCCGCAGTTGTACGGCGTGAAGCCCACCGACCGCGTGTACCAGGGCATGACCATCGCCTTCGACTTCTCCATCGAGGAGATCTGGCCGACCTGGGCGGTCGGGGCCACCCTCGTGGCCGGACCCACGGACGGGCGCCGGGTGGGTGCCGGCCTCGCCGACTTCCTGGAAGAGCACCGGGTGACGATGATCTACTGCGTCCCCACGGTGCTGGCGACACTGGACCGCACGCTGCCGCTGATCCGGACCGTGAACGTCGGCGGCGAAGCGTGCCCCCGCGAGCTCGTCGACCGTTGGGGGCCGGGCCGGCGGATCCTCAACACCTACGGGCCGACCGAGACCACCGTCACCTGCACGATGGCCGAACTCGAGATGGGCAAGCCGGTCACCATCGGACGCCCCCTCCCCACGTACCGGGTGACGCTGCTCGACGACGACCTCCGCCCGGTGCCCGAGGGCGAGGTCGGCGAGATCTGCGTCGGCGGCCCCGGTGTCGCCCGCGGCTACGTCAACCGTCCCGACATGACCGCTGACCGGTTCATCGCCGACCCGCTGGGGAGCGGTCAGCGCATCTACCGGACCGGCGACCTGGGCCGGTTCCAGCCCGACGGCGAGCTGGAGTACCTGGGGCGCGCCGACAGCGAGGTCAAGGTGCGGGGTCACCGCGTCGACCTGCAGGAGATCGAGAGCGTCCTGCTCGAGCACCCCCGGGTCACCGCCGCGGTCGTCACCCTGCTGGCGTCCACCGAGAGCGGTGGCGAGCTCGCCGGCTACGTCATCCTCACCGGGGACGCGCCGGAGCGGGAGACCGTCGAGCAGCTGCACGAGCAACTGGTCGCCCGGCTGACGGCCTACATGGTGCCGGCGTTCCTGGACGTGGTCACCGCCATCCCGATGCTGCCCAGCGGCAAGGCCGACCGGGCCAACCTCCCGGCACCCCGGGGTCCGCGGCTGATCCGGAACCTGGACCAGGAGATGGTGGCCCCGGCAACCGCCACCGAGGCCTGGGTCGCCGGCCTCTGGGAGGAGGTCCTGGGCCTCCCGGCGGGGTCGGTGTCGGTCGAGGCCGACCTGTTCACCGCGCTGGGCGGCCACTCGTTGCTGGCTGCCAGCATCGTCTCCACCCTGCGCCGGAGCGGCCGGGGATCGCGACTGTCCATCTCCGAGCTCTACCGACACCCGACGGTCCGGTCCCTCGCCCGCTTCCTGGACGTCGACGACGGCGCCAGTGCCGCCGCCGGGCAGGTCGTCGGCGTTCCACGCCCGGCCCCCCCGAGCCGCACCCGGGTGGCCACGGTCGGCTTCGTGCAGGTGTCGTGGCTCTACGCCGTGGTGCTGCTCTTCCTGCTGCCCATCTCGGTCCTCTACGGCCTCCACCGAGGGCAGCCCTCGATCGCGCTGGTGCTGGAGCTCGCCGTCGCCCTGCCGTCGACCTACCTGTTCGTCCGCTGGGTCCTTCCCGTGGTGGGGATCCGGCTGCTCAACCACGGGCTGAGGTCCGGGGAGCACGCGCTGTGGGGCCCGATGCACCTGCGGGTGTGGACGATCCAGAAGCTGATGCAGATCTCGCCGATCACGAACCTGAGCGGGTCACCGTGGGCCCCGCGCTACCTGCGCCTCTGCGGAGCGCAGGTGGAGGAGGACTGCCACCTGGGGACCGCCGAGATGGCCGTGCCGGCCATGCTCCGCGTCCACCGTGGTGCGACGGTCGGCTCCGGGACCCAGCTGCACGGCTACCGGATCGCCGACGGCGTTCTCAGCCTCGCTCCCGTGACGGTGGGTCCCGGTGCGGTCGTCGGCTCGCAGTGCGTGCTCGAGTGCGGCTCGGAGGTGGGCGAGGGAGCGGTGCTCGCCGAGCAGTCGCTGCTGCAGACCGGCCGCTGCATCACCGAGGGACAGACCTGGGCGGGCTCACCGGCCCAGCCGGCGCCCGCGGCGGTGGACTCGGTGGTCGAGCTGATGATCGGCTGCGCCGCCGCCCCCCGGACGTGGTCGCGCTCCCTCATGACCGGCTTCGCCGTCGGCATCTTCACGCTGGAGCTGCTGCCCCTCGGCATCATGCTGCCGGTGGTGGCACTGGTCTGGTGGGCACTGCTGACGTACGGGACGGCGGCCGGGCTGCTGGCCACGGCGCTGTCCGGGCCGCTGTTCGTCGTCACGGCGTGCACGGTGATCCTCGCCGGACGGCGGCTGGTGCTGCCCTCCACCCCGCCGGGGGTGCACCACCTGCGCTCCCAGCTGGGCCTGGAGAAGTGGTTCGGCGACAAGCTGCTGGAGCTCAGCCTGCTGCTGAACAACACCATGTACTCGACCCTCTACACGTCACTGTGGCTGCGGGCCCTGGGGTCCCGGATCGGCCACGGCGCCGAGGTGTCGACCATCGGCAACATCGATCCCGACCTGCTGACCCTGGAGGACGGCAGCTTCGTGGCCGACATGGCCAGCGTCGGCAGCGCGACGTACGCCAACGGGCACGTCGCCTTCCAGCCCACCGTCATCGGCTCCCGGGCCTTCGTCGGCAACGCCGCCTTCATCCCCGCCGGTTCCCATCTGGGGGAGGCGACGCTGATCGGGGTCCGCAGCGTCCCACCGTCCGCCGAGGTCGACGCCGGCAGTTCGTGGCTGGGCTCGCCGTCCTTCAACCTCCCCCGCCGGGAGCTGTTCGAGGAGTTCACCGAGGCGCAGACCTTCAGCCCGTCCCGCCGCCGGGTGCTGACCCGGTACGCGATCGAGGCGCTGCGGATCGTGCTGCCCAGCTCGATCCTCGCGCTGGCCATGTTCGCCACGCTGTACGGCATGGCGTTCGTCGCGGTGAACTGGGGGACGGCGGCCACCGTCGTCCTCGTCCCGCTGATCGCGCTGGGTTCCAGCGCCGTCGTGGTGATCATGGTGGCGGCGCTGAAGTGGGTGCTCGTCGGCCGGTACCACCGGCGGGTCGAGCCGCTGTGGAGCGGCTTCGTGCGTCGCACCGAGTTCGTGACCGGCATCTACGAGGCTGCCGCCGTGCCCGCGCTGCTCCACTGGCTCACCGGGACGCCGGCGCTCGGCCCGATCCTGCGGCTCTTCGGCGCGCGGATCGGCCGGCGGACGATCATCGAGACCACCTACCTGACCGAGTTCGACCTGGTCGACGTCGGGGACGACGTGGCCATCGGCGACGGTGTCTCGCTGCAGACGCACCTGTTCGAGGACCGGGTCATGAAGATGGCCTACGTGGTGATCCGGGACCGGGCCAGCATCGGCAGCAAGTCGGTGGTGCTCTACGACTCCCTCGTCGAGGAGGACGTCACTCTCGCCGCGCTGTCCCTCGTGATGAAGGGCGAGACCCTGCCGGCCGGGACCAGCTGGTGCGGCATCCCCGCGCAGAAGCTGGACCGGGCACCGGAGGAGCCGCCGGCGCCCAACGAGGTCGCGCTCCTCCCCGTCTCGGCAGCAACAGTGACGCACGCCGGCAGCGGGGCATCCCGATGACCCGGCCCGCTGACTCCGCCGAGTCGGTGGCGAGCCCGGCGGGGGCACCCGTGCTCCCCCACGACTGCGTCCCGGACCCACCCGGCGATGCATCCGGCACGCCGTCCACGACCGGCCGGACGCGCCGGCCCAGCGTGCGCCTGACGGGCATCGACGCAGCCCGCGGCATCGCCCTGATCGGGATGATGTCGGTGCACAACATCAGTCCCGAGAACGACGACGGAAACCGGACGTTGGCCTGGGTGCTGGCGGACGGCAAGTCCGCTGCCCTGTTCGCGCTGCTGGCCGGTGTCGGCGTCGCCTTCGCCAGCGGAGGCCGCCGCCGGGTGCGGGGGCGGCTCTGGCTGGCCAACTCGGCGTCCCTGATCGTCCGGGCGGCCCTCATCGGCACGGTCGGGCTGCTGCTCGGGCTGGTCGTGCCCCGGGACTACGCCGCCGTGATCCTGCCCTACTACGCCCTGCTGTTCGTGCTGGCCATCCCGTTGCTGCCGTTGTCGATCCGCAGCCTGTTGACCATCGCGACCGTCGTCACGGTCTCGCTGCCGATCATCAGTCACCTGGTGCGCAGCCACCTGGCACCGGCCGACCCGATCAACCTGACCTTCGCCGAGCTGTTCGCCCACCCGCTGCACGTCCTCGCGGAGCTGTCGCTGACCGGCATCTACCCGGCCCTGCCCTGGACCGCCTACCTGTGCGTCGGTCTCGCGGTGGGGCGGTCGCTGTTGACCTCCCGGCGGACCCTGCTGATCATGACCGGAGCCGGACTCGGGCTCATCGCCGTGGCGGTCACCGTCTCGCGGGTGCTCCTGGACGTCGTCGGCGGCCGGGCCGACCTGACGACCGTGGCCCTGCGGGCGATGACGCCGTCCCAGTTCCACGACCTGGTCCTCCTGGGACCGGACGGGACCACACCGACGGACACCTGGTGGTGGCTCGCGACGATGTCGCCGCACTCGACGACCCCGCTCGACCTCACGTACACCATCGGCGTCGGGCTGGCCGTCCTCGGCGCGTGTCTGCTGATCGGGCGCACCACGACCGCGCTGCTCCGGCCGCTCGCTGCCGCCGGCAGCATGACCCTGACGCTCTACAGCCTCCACCTGCTGATGCTGAGCTCGCCGTTCGTGCCCGGGGGCATGTCCGGTTTCCTGATCCAGACCGCCACGGTCGTGGTCTTCGCCCTGGCGTGGAGCCGATACCACGCGCGGGGCCCGCTCGAGGACATCGTGGCCCGGCTGACCGGCGCAACACGGCGGGCTGTGCTGGGCGCGGACCGGACGGGGGCTCGCGGTGCGACTGCGCAGCGGTGACCGGACTCGCCCGGCTGAGGCCGCGGGCGACCTGGCGCTGGTCTATCGGGGGCCGGCGTCCACGGCCGGCTGCCCGGAGGCGGTCGCGGGGGCGCTGGCCAGGAGCCGGTGGGGCCTCGAGGTGCGCTTCGTCGGGCCGAAGGAGGAGCTCCGGCTGGGTCCCGACGTTCTCTCCCGGGCGGCGCTCTACGCCCAGCCGGGTGGGGGCGGCCTGCGCCGGGCCTGGCGGAAGATGGAGCGGCACGCCCCGGCGCTGCGCTCGTTCGTCCGGTCGGGTGGGTGTTACCTGGGCTTCTGTCTCGGCGGCTACCTGGCCGGCGAGACCCCCGGCTTCGGCCTGCTGCCCGGCGACGCGGACCGGTGGATCTCCTCCCCCGGCGCCTCGGTCGACCACGCCCGCGACGCGACGGTGCAGGTCACCTGGGCGGGGGTGCGCCGGGAGGTCTACGCCCAGGACCCCCCGTGGTTCGACCTGGACCCCGCCCGGGGCGCCGCCGAGGTGCTTGCGACCTACGGGAACGGACTGCCGGCCGCGGTCATCACACCGTTCGGATCGGGCGCGGTCGGCGTCGTGGGCCCGCACCCGGAGGCCACCGCGGACTGGTTCTCCGACGTCGGCCTGACCGTGCCCGGCGACCTCCGCGCCGACCTCACCCAGGGCCTCATCGACCGGGTGATGGCCCGGTCCGGGGCCATCGACCCACGCAGCTGAGCGCGTGCGGCCGCCGGCCCGGTCGCGTCCGGAGTCAGCCGAGGAACCCGTTCACGATCCGGCCGAACTGCCCGGACCGGTCGTGGGTGACGCCTGCCGGGCTGACGAGCTGGGTGTTGAACCCCTGGCTCGCGTACCACCGCTCACCCGCCTGCGCCCCGTACGGTCCGGAGAGCGCGTCGAACCCACCGCCGGACCCGGTGTCCTGGGCGCCGGTGTCCCAGCGCATGACGACGTTGCTCGTGACCGACGCCGGGATGGCCGCCGCGCTACCCGCCGGTGCGCCACCCCCGCCGATCGCGATCACGCCTCCGCCGCCGGACCACAGCTCCGGGTGGGCCGGGAACACGAACCTGGTCGCGGCCTGGGCGCCCGACGAGTAGCCGGAGAGCCAGAGCGGACCGGCGCCGTACTGGGTCTTGACCTGGGAGATCAGCGCGGCCACGTAGTCGGCGTACCCCGTCGCATCGCCCTGCTCCCAGCACGTGCACGACCGGTTGGGACTGAACGGCGTCACCAGCACCATGTTGTGCGCCCGGGCGACGGCCGCGAGCCCGCCGGAGCCGCCGATCGCATAGGAGCTGTTCGGGTTCTCCAGGCCGTACTCACCGGTGCCGTCCGCGTAGACCAGCAGGCCGACGGGCTTCGAGGTGTCGATGCCCTCGGCGAACACCCGGTAGTCGGCGGTGTAGCCCGCCGCGGAGAAGGACGCGGTGCGGTTGGTCAGCGGAGCGCCCGGTACGGCCGGTGCCGCCGGAGCGGGGGGCGGGGTCGCGGTCGACGAGCCGCCGGATGCCGCGGTCGAGCCCTGCCCGGTGACGGCGCCGGTCGGTGCCTGCCGCGGGGTGGTCGACGCACCGGGCTTGCGGGTGGTCTCCGTGCCGGGCGCCACCGGCACGGCCGGCGGAGGGCTGGCCGCAGCGGTGGTCGGAGCCGCCGTGCTGGGCCCGACCGTCCCGTCACCGCCGGTGGGCCGGTCGCCGGCCGGTGTGCTGCGCCCGGTCAGGTCCAGGGCTGCCGGGTCGGCGCCATCGGCGCCCAGCGCCACAGGCCCGCAGGCGGCGGTCATCGAGAGGAGGGCAGCAGCGGCGAGCACGAGCACGCCGCGGCTTCCCGGGGAGGAGAAGCGGGACACGAGAAAGGGCCTCCAGTGGGTCCGCACGCGCTGTCACGGACTGGACACGGACCGGTCCCGGTCATGTTCACACGCACCGAACGCAACGGAAAGGTCACGGACCGATCACATATGCCCCCGGTGCCACAGCTGCCCCACAGGCCCCACGCAGCACGGCGCAGCGTCCCAGGTCACCCCGCTCTGTCCTTCCTGTGGATCTGTCCGGATCCGGGGCGGCCGGGGCGGCCACCGGGCAGACTGAGTGCATCTGGGCGAACCGCAGCGACCACACGGGGAGAGAAGTCATGTCACCGCGCGCCCGGATCGGGCTGGCCGTCCTGCTGGCGCTCGTCGTCCTCGTCTGCGATGCCTGCAGCGGCGCGAAGACCCAGCCCTTCCCGTCCCCCTGGGCCGACCGGCCGGTGGTGTCCCTGGGCTTCGACGTCGCTGCGGACCTCCACTCGGCGACCGGTCAGGAGACCGTCGTCTTCACCCCCGACCAGGCGACCTGCGAGCTCGTGTTCCGCAACTGGCCGAACAAGCCGACGACCGCACGGGCGGGCAATTCGCTGGTCGTCGACCAGGTGACGGTGGACGGGCAGGAGGCGGCGGCCCAGAACTCCGCGGACGGCGCCCCGGACGACGCTCCGGCCGGCACCTTGCTGCGGATCCCGCTGGCCACGTGCGCTCAGCCCGGTCAGCACATCACCGTCGTCCTGGACTTCAGGCTGACGCTGGGCGAGGACGTCGACGAGCGGATCGGGACCTCCTCGACGGACCAGATCGCCTGGTTCGGCACCGCCTTCCCGCTGCTCGCGTGGGAACGCGGTCAGGGCTGGCAGCGTGACCCCGCCGTCCCGGTGAACGGCGAGATGGCCGTGAGCGAGGACTTCCGGCTCACGTCGCTGGAGGTCACCGCGCCGTCGAAGTTCCAGGTCATGGGCACCGGGACCGCCGCGGGCACGCGGCGCGGGGCGGACGCCGGCACGACCGTCCATCAGTTCACCGCCTCCGCGGTCCGGGACGTCACGGTCACCGTCGGGCAGCTCGACGTCACCGACCGCACCATCGACGGCGTCAACGTGCACGTGGCGGCGGCCCAGGGAACCGAGACGGACCTCTCCGCGTGGACCGACGAGGTCGCGGTGGCCCAGAAGGCGCTGGTCAAGCTGCTCGGCCCAATGCCCTACCAGGACCTGTGGCTGACGGTCGTGCCCAGTCAGTCCAGCGGCATCGAGTTCCCCGGCGCCGTCCAGTTCGGCGCTGTGGACCCGAACGCGCGCGCCCCCCTGGTGGCCCATGAGCTGGCCCACATGTGGTTCTACGGCCTGGTCGGCAACGACCAGGGCCGGGACCCGTGGCTGGACGAGTCGTTCGCGACGTACGCCCAGCTGCTCACCGCCGGCGGGGACACCCCCGCCTTCGGCGACATCCCCCAGGCCGACCGGCGGGACGTCGGGAAGCCCATGACGTACTGGCCCCACGTCCGGCACCCCAACACGGCGTACTACGACACCGTCTACAACGTCGGCGCCGCGGCCCTCCTGCAGGCCCGCCAGAGCGCGGGGGCGGACGCATTCGACGCCGCGGTGCGCGAGTACGTGCGCCGCAACGCGTACGCAGTCGCCACGCCGAAGGACGTGGAGGCTGCCTTCGCCGACCTTCCCCAGGCGCTGGCCGTGCTCCGGGAGGTCGGCGCGCTGCCGTCAGCGGGGCGCTGACCGGCGGTCGGCGAAACGGTCGGTTGCCGCCACGACAGCGGCCGACATGCTGCCGCCGCCGTGCCCGGCGTCCTCGATGACCACCAGCGCGCTGTCCGGCCAGGCCTGGTGCATGTGCCAGGCGGTGTCCAGCGGTCCGCTGACGTCGAACCGGCCGTGCACCATCACCCCCGGGATGCCGGCCAGCCGGTGCGCGTCGCGCAGCAGCTGTCCGTCGGTCAGGAAGCAGGCGTTGCCCCAGTAGTGGGTGACGATCCTGGCGACGGCCAACTGGAACGCCGGGTCGGCCACCGACAGGGACGGCTCGGCGTCCGGGGCGAGCGAGACGTGCACGTCCTCCCAGTCGCACCAGTCCTGGGCGGCCGTCGCCCGGACCGCCGGGTCGGGGTCGTGCAGCAACCGGCTGTAGGCGGCGGCCAGGTCCCCGTCCCGGTCGGCCGCGGGTACGCCGTCCCGGAACCGCTCCCACTCCCGTGGGAACACCCGGCCCATGTCCCGGGTGATCCAGTCGACCTCGCGGCGGCTGCCGTTCGTGATCGCAGCCAGCACCAGCTCGGTGACCCGCTCCGGATGCGCCTGGGCGTAGACGAAGGCCAGCGTGACGCCCCACGACCCACCGCGGACCAGCCAGCGCTCGATCCCCAGGTGCTCGCGCAGCCGCTCGATGTCGGCGACCAGGTGCGGGGTCGTGTTCGTCGACAGGTCGACATGGGGACCTGTCGACGAGGGGATACTGCGCCCGCTGTTGCGCTGGTCGAACAGCACGATGCGGTAGCGGTCCGGATCGAAGGACCTGCGGCTGCCCGGCGAGCACCCGCCCCCGGGGCCACCGTGCAGGACGACGGCCGGCTTGCCGTCGGGGTTGCCGCAGACCTCCCAGTACAGCGAGTGGCCGTCGCCGACGTCGAGCATCCCGGTCTCGTACGGCTCGATCGGCGGGTACAGCTCTCGGGTCACCGCCGCGGCCCAGCGGCCGCGCAGGCGATGCAGGTGCGGGCCTGCGGGCGGGCGGCCAGCCGCTCGGGCGCGATGTCCTTGCCGCACTCGGCGCACCGGCCGTAGTCCCCGGCCTCGGCGCGGGCGAGCGCGTCGTCGACGTCGGTGAGCCGCCGGCGCGCCTGGTCCAGCAGTGCGGCGACCTGCTGACGCTCGAAGGCGATCGTCGCGCCCTCGGGGTCGTGCTCGTCGTCGGCGTTGGACGACGCCGACGCCGCCACCACCTCGTCGAACTCGGCGGTGAGCGCGGCGATCTGGGCGAGGGTCTCCGCCCGGGTCCGCGCGAGGTCCTGTGCTGTCGTCACCGGCCCATGGTCCTCCGTCGACGGACGTCAGCAGGGGTCGCCGCGGCCGTCGGGGTCGAACAGCTCGGTGGCCCCGGGGGTCAGGCCCGGTCGCGCCGGAGCAGCCGCAGCGAGCCGGTGCCGGGCAGTTCGGTGAACACACCGGAGGCGAGCACCCGGGAGTAGACGCCGAACGGCGCCTGTCCGCCGTCCGCCGGGTCGGGGAAGACGTCGTGGACGGCCAGCGTGCCGCCGACGGTGAGCTTCGCTACCCAGGCGTCCTGGTCACGGCGGGCGGACTCCTCGGTGTGGCTGCCGTCGAGGAACAGCAGCGCCAGCGGCGTCGACCACAGCGGGGCGAGCACCTCCGACCGGGTGACGACGGCGATGACGACGTCCTCGGCCCCGGCGTCGGCGATGGTGCGGCGGAACCCGGGCAGGGTGTCGATCCGCCCGACCATCGGGTCGACCAGCGACGGGTCGTGGTACTCCCAGCCGGGCTGGTGCTCCTCGGAGCCGCGGTGGTGGTCGACGGTGACCACCTGGCGACCGGTCTCACGGGCGGCGGCGGCCAGGTACAGCGCCGACTTCCCCAGCCAGCTGCCGACCTCCAGCAGCGGCCCGGGCACCGCGACGGCGCGGGCGGCCTCGTACAGGGCGCGGCCCTCGTCGGGCGGCATGAACCCGGGGGCGGCGGCCGCGGCGGCGAGCAGGTCGGTGGTCACCGCCGCAGCATTCCCGGGGGCGGGCGTCGAAGTCACCGGGGGTCCCGCGGCCGGGGCGGCGCGGGGCGCGTGCCCGCGGCGGCCTGGCCTTCACGCAACGCCCGCAGCCGTTCCCGGCGGCGCTCTGCCTCTCGCTCCGCCTGCCGTTCCTCCTCGGTCAGCTCCGGTTCCCGCGGCTGGGTGGTCGCCGTCGCCGCGGTCGCGACGAGGGCACCGATCAGCGTGGTGACCGGCACGGCCAGCACCAGCGCGATGCCGCCGACCAGGGTGCGGATGACCTCCTCGCCCACCTCGCTGCCGGTGAGCACGGTCCAGAACGGCCGCTGGTAGATCTCGAAGAGCAGCAGCAGCGGGAGCGCGGCCCCGGCGTAGGCGAAGACGATCGTGTACACCGTCGAGGCGATGTGGTCCCGGCCGATCGCCATGCCGCGGCGGAAGAGCTGACGCCAGCCGGTGTCCGGGGCGACCTCGTGCAGCTGCCAGACCGCCGAGGCCTGGGTGATCGTGACGTCGTTGAGGATGCCGAGCCCGGCAACGACGGTGGCGGCGAGCACCAGCCCGGAGAAGTCCAGCGTGGCGTCGTACTGCTGCAGCTGCACCACCGCCTCGCTGGAGAACCCGGTGAGATGGGCCGCGCCGACCGCGATCGCGCCGAGCACCGCGGTCAGCGCCAGCCCGAACAGCGTGCCCAGCAGCGCCGTCGTCGTCCGGGCGGAGAAGCCGTGCGCCAGGTACAGGACGACGAACATGATCGCCGAGGAGCCGACCAGGCTGACCCAGATCGGTGAGCCCCCGTCCAGCAGCGCGGGCAGCATGAATTTCAGCAGGACGGCGAAGGCGAAGCCCAGCCCGAGCAGCGCGAGCAGGCCGCGCAGCCGGGCGACCGCGCCGACCACGAGGGTGAAGAACAGCGCGAGCACGACGATCGGGGTGCCGCGCGGGAAGTCCTGGAAGGAGTAGGTGGCCTGGCCGCTGTCGGTGCCGGGATCGCGGCTGAGCACCAGCTCGTCGCCGACCTCGACGCCCTCGGCGACGACCTCCGGCGGCAGATCGACCTGCACGTAGTCCCCGGAGCCGGGTCCGTCGGCGATCACCATGACCGCCGTCGCGCAGGTCTGCGCCGGGGCGTCAGCGGTGGCCGCGGCGCACTCGTACGGCTCGAGCGAGGCGATGGTCGCCTGCGGGTACGTGGTGCCCGGGGGCAGGAAGGACTCCGCCGCCTGCTGCGCCGCGGTCTTGTCCCCGCCCGGCCACAGCACCAGCAGCCCGACCAGGGTGGCCAGGCCGACCGGCACGAGGACGAAGAGCATCAGCCGGACGGCGCGGCGCCTGCGGGCGATGACCGTGGGGTCCGGCGGTGGGATCTCGCCGTCGGTGTCGGGACCGTGACTGTGGGAATGGGCCGGCACCAGGTCAGGCTAGGTCCCGGCGGCGCCGATCACCGGCCGGCGGGACCGGTGTCGCCCGTCTCACGCCGGCGGCGGCACGGGTCCGAGCAGGTCCGCGCCGGCCAGGTAGCCGGCCAGCAGGGCGGCCGCCACCTCGCCCACGACGTCGTCCCCGGGCAGGAACCGCGGCGAGTGCAGGCCCGGACGCCGGCCGTCCCCATCGGCCGGGCCCCCGTCGACGCCGAGGAAGAGCATCAGCCCGCGGTGGTCGGCGCAGAAGTGCGAGAAGTCGTCGGCGCCGAAGGACCGCCAGGCGTCGTCCACGGTGACACCGCTACGGGCCAGCCACGGCACGGTCGCCCGGGCGAGCTCCGGGTCGTTGGCCAGTACGGGCTCGTTGCTCTCGCTGTGCACCGTCGCGGTGCAGCCGTAGGCGGCCGCGGTGTGCGTGGCGACGTCGGACAGCGCCTGCAGGAGCATCACCCGGTCGTCCTCGCGCATGACCCGCAGCCCGCCCCGGGCCCGGGCGGTGTCCGGGACGACGTTGAACGACGCCCCCGCGTCGAGCTGGGTGACCGCCAGCACGGCGCCCACCGTCGGGTCGACCCGGCGGCTGACCAGCTGCTGCAGGTTGACCACGATCGCGCTGAGCGCCAGCACCGGGTCCAGCGTGGTGTGCGGGTAGCCGCCGTGGCCGCCGTGTCCGGTGACGGTGATCGTGAACTCGTCGGTGGCGGCGTTGACCGGGCCCGGGGTCGCGTTGACGACGCCGGCGGCCAGCTGTGGCTGCACGTGCGCGGCGACGACGGAGTCCACCCGCTCCTCGGTGAGGACGCCGGAGGTCACCACGTCGGCGGCACCGGAGGGGGCGCGCTCCTCGCGGGGCTGCAGCAGGAGCACCAGCGGCGCGGGGCCGCCCGTCCGGGCGACCGCGCGGGCGACGGCGACCAGGCCGGCGAGGTGGGCGTCGTGCCCGCAGGCGTGCATGACCCCGGCGGTGGAGCTCCACGGCACACCGGTCTGCTCGTCGACGGCGAGCCCGTCGAGCTCGGCGCGCAGCGCGACGCTGCGGCCGGGGCCCTCGACGACCCGGACCAGCCGCCCGGTGTCGGCGACCGGTCGCCCCTCCCCCAGCCCGAGCGCCGCGACGACGGCGGCTGCGGTGTCCTGCTCGTCGCCGGACAACCGGGGGTCGGCGTGCAGCCGGTGCCGCAGCTCGATCGCGGCCGGGAGCTCCTCGGCCACCGCCGCGGAGAGCCGGTCGAACCAGGCCGCCAGTGCGGGATCGGGCTCGCCCACCTGGATCGGGGCGGGCACGGAGGTGTCGGCTGCGCTCACGTCGGCGATCCTCCCGGACCGGGGTTCCGGTCGTGTGTCGGGTTCAGTCCAGCCGGTAGGCCCGCTCGGCGTTGCCCGCGCCGATCATCGCCGCGATCCGGGCGGCATCGGACGCCGTCCACGCGTCCTCGGTGACCCCCTCGGCGAGGTACCGCCCGAGGCCGCGGCGGAACAGCACGGTGCCGAGCAGGTAGAGCTCGGCCAGGCCGAAGGCGTCGGAGGAGAACAGCACCTTGCCGAAGGGCGCCAGTTCCAGCAGCTCGGCGAGCAGCGCGCCCGACCGGTGGCCGACGTTGTGGGTGGCCAGCCCGACGTCGACGAAGACGTGCCCGAAGACCTGCGCCAGGTAGCCGGCATTGCGGTGGAACGGGTAGTTGTGCAGCAGCATCACCGGCACCCCGGCCGGCTCGGTGGCGCGCAACAGGTCGGTCAGCAGCAGCGGGTCGCCGCGGTGCAGGTCGACGTCGGCGTCGCCGTAGCCGACGTGGAACTGCACGGGCAGCTGCAGGTCGATGCCGCTCCAGACGAGGAACCGGTGCAGCACCGGGTCGGCGATGCGCAGCCCTCCCCCGGCGGTGAGCACCCGGTCGGCGGCGAGTGCCACCTCGGCGTCGGACGGCCGGGCGCCCTCCAGCGCCAGCCCGGCCCGGTAGGCGGCGATCGACTTGACCCCGGCGGCGTGCGCGGCCCGGGCGGCCAGCAGGGTGCGGAACCGCTCGCCGAAGTCGGCGGCCCCGCCCTCGGCGAGCACCTCCTCGGCCAGCGCCTCCAGCCGCACGATCTCGCGGGCCCGCCCGCCGGTGAGGGCGGCGAGCTCGTCCGGGGTGGTGATCGGCTCGGGCAGGTAGCCGGTGTCGACGAGGAACGTCTGGGTGCCGGTCGCGGCCAGCAGCCGGCGGTTGACCTCGTCGGCGCCGAGCTCCGAGCGGCGGGCCAGGTACTCCACGGCCGGCGCGTGGGTGGGCAGGTCGAGGACCGGGGCGCACCAGCGGCGGACGGCCAGACCGATCTGCGAGTCGAACAGCGACCCGCCCAGCGGGCTCGGGCCCGCCGCCTCGGTCAGCATCGCCTCGAACTCGGGGCGCTCCAGGTCGCGGCGCACCAGGCCGTGGCAGTGGTGGTCGACCAGCGGCAGGTCGGCGAGGTCGGGGTCCAGGTCGCTCACCGGCACAGTCTGCCCGGGGGCGGACGGCGGCGGGGTGCGGACGGCGTGCCTACATTCGGCTGCATGACGTCTTCCTGGACGACCGCGGACATCCCCTCGCAAGCCGGCCGCACCGTGGTGGTGACCGGCGGGAACAGCGGGCTGGGGCTGGCCACCGCCCGGGCCCTGGCCGCGGCCGGCGCCCGCGTCGTGCTGGCCGTGCGAGACCCCGCCCGCGGTCAGCAGGCCGCCGCGGGGCTGCCGGGTGAGGTGGAGGTGCGCCGGCTGGACCTGGCGGATCTGTCCTCGGTGCGCGAGTTCGCGGCCGGGTGGACCGGGGATCTCGACCTCCTGGTGAACAACGCCGGGATCATGGCGGTGCCGCACGCGCAGACGGCCGACGGCTTCGAGCTGCAGTTCGGCACCAACCACCTCGGGCACTTCGCGCTGACGAACCTGCTGCTGACGCACGTCACCGACCGGGTGGTCACGGTCTCCTCCGGCCTGCACCGCTCCGGGCGGATCGTGCTGGACGACCTGAACTGGGAGCGCCGGCGCTACTCCCCCGGCGGCGCGTACGGGCAGTCGAAGCTGGCCAACCTGCTGTTCACCCTGGAGTTGCAGCGCCGGCTGACCGTGGCCGGCTCGCCGGTGCGGGCCATGGCGGCGCACCCGGGCTGGGCGGCGACCAATCTGCAGAGCGGCTCGGGCAGCCGGGTCAAGGACGCGGCGATGGCCGTGGGCAACCGGCTGGTCGCGGTCAGCGGCGAGCAGGGCGCGCTGCCCACGCTGTTCGCCGCAGTCGCCGAGGTGCCCGGCGGCAGCTACACCGGCCCGGACGGCACCCTGATGCGGGGCGCCCCGACGCTCGCCGGCCGCAGCGCGGCCGCCTCCGACGCCGGCCTGGCCCACCAGCTGTGGAGCGCCTCGGCCGAGCTCACCGGCGTGGCCTTCCCGGCCCAGCTGACCGCCTGAGGGGCATCCCGCTCAGCTGACCCGGCGCACGAACCGGCGGAGCTCGGCGACGAGCAGGTCGGGCACCTCCATGGCCGGGAAGTGCCCGCCGCGCTCGAACTCGGTCCAGGAGACCAGGTCGACGCGCTCCCCGACGAGGCGACGGACCGGCCGGAAGAGGTCGTGCGGCAGCACCACCACCCCGGTCGGCACGTCCCGTGCCCAGTGCTCGGCCGGCCCGTGGCGGCGCTCCCAGTACAGCTGCGCCGACGAACCGGCGGTGCCGGTGAACCAGTAGACGGCGACGTCGGTGAGCAGTTGGTCGACGTCGATCTCGCTCGCCGGGTCGGTCCACTCGTCGAAGCGCTCGGCGATCCAGGCCAGAAGTCCGGCCGGTGAGTCGTTCAGCGCGGGGGCGAGCGACAGCGGCCGGGTGGCCTGCAGGTCGTTGTAGCCGGAGAGCTCGTCGGCGTAGTGCTGGAACTTCTCGGCTGCGGCCCGCTCCTCGTCGTCGGCCGGCTCGCTCGCCGCCACGTCGCGCAGCATCGTGACGTGCACGCCGAGCACGTGCTCCCGGTCGACGACGCCCAGTCCCGTCGCGACGCGTGAGCCCCAGTCGCCGCCGTGGGCGACGTAGCGGTCGTAGCCCAGCCGGCGCATCAGCTCGGCGACGGCGCGGGACATCCGCTGGGGCATCCAGCCGCCGTCCGGGGTGGGTCCGGAGAAGCCGAAGCCGGGCAGCGAGGGGACGACGAGGTGCACGGCGTCGGCCGGATCCCCGCCGTGGGCCGCGGGGTCGGTGAGTGGACCGATCACCTGGAGGAACTCCACGACCGAGCCGGGCCAGCCGTGCAGCAGCACCAGCGGGACGGCGGTGGGCTCGGCCGAGCGGACGTGCAGCGCGTGCAGCCGGGTGCCGTCGACCGTGGTGGTCACCTGCGGCCAGCGGTTCAGCTGCGCCTCCTGGGTGCGCCAGTCCCACTCCGTCGCCCAGTGCCGGGCCAGTTCCTGGACCCGCCGCTGCGGGATCCCACGGTTGCCGTCGAGGTCCGGGGCGGCGGGCCAGCGGGTGCGGGCCAGCCGCTCGCGCAGGTCGTCGACGTCTGCCTGGGGCACGTCGATGCGGAAGGGGCTCACGGTCTCGGCCACGCGGGCAGCCTCCTCGTCCATGCAAGAACGGTGGTGGGGCGTCGGGGTCCGGGGGTCCGCCGCCGACCAGGAGGAGGCGGCACCGGATCCCGGTCCTGCCGGCCGGGACGGGGCTCCGGGTCCGACCGCCTCGTCGATGCGCAACAGCCGGTGAGTGAACAGAAACGCGCAGGAAACGAACTGGCAACACGTCCGACACGCGCGCTGGCCATGGACCCGTGCGTCACGACGCGCTGAGGACGCCGCCGCCCGGATCGGGGAATGCGGCCACCGGAGCTCCAGGCCTTGACCGGCCGAGACAGCGGGCGCAGCCTCCTCCTCCTCCTCAGGGGCGCCGAGCCGCTGCGGATGGAGGTGCGACATCGCCGTCTACCTGTACCGCTGCCCCGAACACGGCACGACCGAGACCAGCTGCGCCATGGGGTCGGCGACCCCGGCCATCGCGTGCCCGGCCTGCGGGGCGGTCGCGGCACGGGTCTTCACCGCGCCCCGGCTCTCGTTCGGCTCCTCGGTGCGGCGGGCGCTCCTGGACCGCACCGAAGCCTCCCGCGACCACCCGGACGTCGTCTCCGCTCCCCCTCCCCGACGGGGCTCGGGCCGGCGAGCCGACGTCTCGCGCAATCCGGCGCTGAATCGGCTGCCCCGTCCCTGACGGGCGTGGCCCACGCCCCTCGACACGAACCTGATCCACCGCACAGAGGAAGAAGAACGAGATGGCCAGCGTCGGTCTGCTGTACGTCGGAGCGGTCCTGATCGTGAACGGACTGATGCTGCTGGGCCGGGTGGACGCCCGGGCCGCCGCGCCGATGAACCTCTTCGTCGGTCTGCTGCAGGTCCTCACCCCGACGTACCTGATCTTCACGTCCGGCGGGGACACGGCAACCATCCTCGGTGCCTCGGGGATCTACCTCTTCGGCTTCACCTATCTCTACGTGGCCTTCAACCTGTTCTTCGGCCTGGACGGCACCGGACTGGGATGGTTCTCCGCCTTCGTCGCCTGCTGCGCGGTGGTCTACGCCGGGCTGAACTTCGGCCGCCTCGACGACCCGGCCTTCGGCGTCATCTGGCTGTACTGGGCGACGCTGTGGGCGCTGTTCTTCCTGGTGCTCGGTCTCAAGCGCGAGGAGCTGACCCGCTTCACCGGTGCGATCGCCATCGTGGCCGGCGTGATCACCTGCGCCGTCCCGGCGTTCCTGCTGCTGACCGGCGTGTGGACGGACAACCGGCGGACCTCGGCGATCGTGCTCGCGGTCCTCTGCGTGCTCTCTCTCGCGCTGTACCCACGCCTGCGCGACACCCGCGCGACGGCGGCGAGCGCCCCGGCGCCCCAGCTGCGCGAGGGCGAACTCACCGGCCAGGTGGCCGGGGGCCCGCAGCCGACGACCCAGATGCACGGCAACGTCGTGGAGCCCCAGCCGCCGGTGCCCGCCGAGCAACCCCCCGCCCCGGCCAGCGACCCGGCTACTCGCCGCCGGAGGTGACGAGCTCTCCGCCGCGTTCCCCGCCGCTCCGCCCGAGACCTGGAGGCAAGCCATGCCCGACGTCGTCTTCCCGCTCGACTCCACCAAGAAGTTCACCGATCAGCGGTACCTGGGGCACAACCGGTGGCATCCCGACATCCCGACCCAGGTGACCGTCCGTCCCGGGGACAGCTTCCGGGTGCACTGTCGCGAGTGGTTCGACGGCGCGATCCACAACGACGACTCGGCCGACGACGTCCGTGATGCGCCGCTGTCCACGGTGCACGTGCTCAGTGGCCCCTTCGCGGTGGAGGGCGCGGAGCCCGGTGACCTGCTGATCGTCGACATCCTCGACGTCGGGCCGATCCCGCAGGAGGACTCCGGCCCGCTGGCGGGGCAGGGCTGGGGTTACACGGGCATCTTCGCCACCCAGAACGGCGGCGGTTTCCTCACCGAGCAGTTCCCCGACGCCTACAAGGTGATCTGGGACTTCTCCGGCCAGACCGCGACCTCCCGGCACATCCCCGGGGTCTCCTTCACCGGGATCGTGCACCCCGGCCTGATGGGCACGGCCCCCTCGGCGGATCTGTTGGCCCGGTGGAACCGCCGGGAGGGGGCGCTCATCGCCACCGACCCGAACCGGGTGCCACCGCTGGCGCTGCCGCCGCTGCCGCAGGACGCGATCCTCGGCGGGCTGGAGGGCGCGGAGTTCGACCGGGTCGCGGGCGAGGCTGCGCGCACGGCCCCGCCACGCGAGAACGGCGGCAACCAGGACATCAAGAACCTGACCAAGGGCAGCCGGGTCTTCTACCCGGTGTTCGTGCCCGGCGCGAAGCTGTCGATGGGCGACCTGCACTTCTCCCAGGGCGACGGGGAGATCACCTTCTGCGGGGCCATCGAGATGGGTGGCTTCATGGACCTGCACGTCGACCTGATCAAGGGCGGCATGCAGACCTACGGGGTCGGGGAGAACGCCGTCTTCATGCCCGGCAACGTGGACCCCCGCTACGAGCGGTGGCTGGCCTTCTCGGGGACCTCGGTGACCCTGGACGACGAGCAGCACTACCTGGACTCGCACCTGTCCTATCAACGTGCCTGCCTGCACGCGATCGACTACCTGACGAGGTTCGGCTACACCGCGGAACAGGCCTACATGATCCTGGGCGCCGCGCCGATCGAGGGCCGGCTGTCCGGCGTCGTCGACATCCCGAACTCCTGCTCCACCGTGTACATCCCCACCGCGATCTTCGACTTCGACGTCGCTCCGTCGGCGTCGGGGCCCACCCGGGTGGATCCCGGCGCGGGCGTTCCCAAGTCGAGCTTCTGAGCGCATCGGTGCACGGACGCCGGGAACACCCGGCGCCCGTGCACGGCGGGGCCGCCACGGAAGGCGCCCCGCAGCCGTCCTGTCCCGCACCGTCGCCCGACCGGAGGAGTCCCCGTGCCCGACGTCATCTTCGAGATCAACCGCGACCTGTCCGTCCCGATGGCCCAGCAGGCGGTGCCCGGCCACAACCGCTGGCACCCCGACATCCCCCCGGCTGCCACGGTCGCCCCGGGCGCGACGTACCGCATCGAGTGCAAGGACTGGACCGACGACCAGGTGCGCAACAGCGACGACGCCGACGACATCCGGGACATGAACATCGACCCGTGTCACGTGCTGAGCGGTCCGTTCGCGATCGAGGGCGCCGAGCCCGGCGACATGCTCGTGGTCGACATCGTCGACATCGGCCCCTTCCAGGAACAGCCGTGGGGCTACACCGGGATCTTCGCCAAGGAGAACGGTGGCGGTTTCCTCACCGACTACTCCCCGCAGGCGTCCAAGGCCATCTGGGATCTCGACGGCGTGTGGACCAGCAGCCGGCACGTCCCGGGGGTGCGCTTCATCGGCAACTCCCACCCGGGACTGTTCGGCTGCGCACCGTCGCCCGACCTGCTGGCGGAGTGGAACCGCCGGGAGCAGGCGCTGATCGACCAGAACCCCGACCGGGTCACCGGGGACATCCCCGCGCACGGCGGCGAGACACCCGGTGCGCCGCAGGTCCCCGGCCTGGCCCTGCCGCCGTTGCCCAAGGACGCGCTGCTGGGCCGGCTGAGCGGGGCGGACCTCGAGCGGGCCGCCGCCGAGGCCTGCCGCACCATCCCGCCGCGGGAACACGGCGGGAACGTCGACATCAAGGACCTCGGGGTCGGCAGCCGGGTCTACATGCCGGTCTTCGTGCCCGGCGGCCTGTTCTCCATCGGGGATCTCCACTTCGCCCAGGGCGACGGGGAGATCACGTTCTGCGGGGCCATCGAGATGCCGGGCTTCATCGACCTGCACTTCGACCTGATCAAGGGCGGGATGGACCGCTACAAGCAGTCCATGCCGTTCTTCAAGCCCGGCCGGGTCGGCCCGAACTACTCCGAGTTCCTGACCTTCGAGGGGATCAGCGTCGAGGACGGCCGGAACTACTACATGAACGCCACCGTCGCCTACCGGCAGGCCTGCCTCAACGCCATCAACTACCTGATGCCGGCGATGGACTGGAGCTTCGAGCAGGCCTACCTGTTCCTGGGCGCGGCTCCGATCGACGGCCGCATCGGGGGCGTGGTCGACATCCCCAACAGCGCAGTCTCGATCAGCATCCCGCTGTCGATCTTCGACCGGAACATCCTGCCGTCCGGCGCCGGTGGAGACCGGGAACTGGTCGCCGACTGACCGAGGTCCGGGGCGGGTCCCTCCCGCCCCGGACCGTGCTCCGGAAAGGAATACCGCGTGCCGCTGTACGAGTTCCGTTGTGCCGACTGCGGATCGTTCGACCTCCACTGCGGCATGCAGGACGCCGCGGGGACCGCGCCGTGCCCGTCCTGCGCCCAGCCCGCCCGACGCCGCTACAGCGTGGGGGTGGGGCGAGCACCCGGTGGGGTGCTGCGGGACGCGGGGCGGGTCGACCGGGCACGGGTGGACCGGGCACGCACCGGCGAGCCGGTGGTCACCGGGTCGCCGTCCGGTCGCCGACTGCCCCGCCCCGGCGGCCACCGGCACTGAACGCAGCAGGCCGTGCCCGCCGTTCCCGGCTACGGTCCAGGAGTCCCTGCGCCCCGCGAGAGGGAGGGCCCATGCCGTCCGTCGCACGTCTGTCGACCACCCCGGTCAAGGGCACCGCCCTGCACTCCCCGCCGACCGTGACGATCACCGGCAACGGGGTGGCCGACAACCGCCGGTTCCACCTGGTCGACGCCCGGCGTCGGTTGTTCAACGGCAAGCAGCACGGGCCGCTGGTGCGGCTCACCGCCGACTACGACACCGCCGAGGAGCACCTGCGGCTGCAGTTCCCCGATCGCCCACCGGTGGAGGGCCGGGCCACCGAACGCGGCGAGGCGGTGCGCACCGACTTCTACGGGCGCGGCGTCGACGGGCACCTCGTGGTCGGCCCGTGGTCGGCTGCCCTCTCGGACTTCGTCGGCGAGCAGGTGCACCTGGTCGCGGTGGACCGCCCGGGCGACGCGGTCGACGTGCACCCGGTCACGCTGGTCTCATCGGCGACCCTCGAGCACCTGCGCCTGCAGTTCCCCGACCGCTCATCCGTCGAGGGCCGGGCCGCCGAGCTGGGCGAGGCGGTGCGCACCGACTTCTACGGGCGCGACGTCGACGGGCACGTGGTGGTCGGCCCCTGGTCGGCCGCCCTGTCGGACTTCGTCGGCGAGGAGGTCCACCTGGTGTCGGTGGACCGTCCCGGCGACGCGGTCGACGTGCACCCGGTCACTCTCATCTCCACGGCGACCCTCGAGCACCTGC
>JAOPVN010000162.1 GCA_025966175.1 Modestobacter sp.
CGCTCCAGGTGCAGGGGCTGCAGCGGCGAGGTGTCCTCCAGGTGCAGGAAGGCGTCGTAGCGCTGCCCGAGCACGGTCGGCACGTAGTTGCCCCACCGCTCGCGCTCGGGCCGGTAGACGACGCCGATCGCCCGGTGGTCCAGCTGCCGGTCCAGCCACTCGGGCCGGTCGCCGCGCGGGACGACGATCAGCGAGTCCTCTCCGAGGAGTCCGTGCAGCAGTGACTCGAGGCTGCCCGAGCGGGCCGGGGGCATCGGCATCCGCTCCATCTGCGTGCCCCACTCCTTGCCCGCGACGGCCCCACCCTGGTAGCCGCCGAAGCCGACCAGGACGACGCCGTCCGCGCCGTGCCGCTCCCGCAGCAGCTGACCGACGGTGAGCATGCCCGCAGCGGCCATGTCGGTGGCCCGGGCGTCACCGACATGGGTGTTGTGCGCCCAGACCACGGCCTTCTCCCCGGCGTGCCCCAGCAGCCGGTCCAGCGTGTCGGTCATGTGCACGTCGCGGACGTTCCAGGACTCGGCTGAGCCCTGGGCCATCGCGCGGTAGTAGCGCTCGGCGTCATGGACCACGACGGCGTTCTGCTCGGCCGAGAAGGAGGCCTCGGGATCGCCGTGGGGGTCCTGCTGTCCGCGTGCCCGGCAGACGGCGTGCAACAGGTCGACGACGGCCTGCTCGCACGAACTCGGCCCGAAGCGGCTCGCGAACGCGTACTCGGCGCCGTCCTCGCCGAACGGCTCGAAGCAGCGCAGCGCCTGAACAGCCTCGCCGACGTGCTCGGGCTGGTTCTCGCGCAGCCAGCCGATCAGCTCATGCATGGAGTCCCACAGGCTGTAGACGTCCAGGCCGTAGAAGCCGACCCGTCCCTCCGGTGGCCGGACGGCGTTGAACCCCCGCAGCCAGCGGCAGAACTCCACCACGTCGTCGTTGGCCCACATCCAGGTCGGCCAGCGCGCGATGGCGTCGAGTGCGTCGCGCGGGTCGGAGTCCGCGCCCGGCCGCAGCTTCACGCTGCGGTTGACCCGCTGGCAGTCCGGCCAGTCGCCCTCGACGGCGACGAAGCCGAAGCCGCGCTCCTGGATCAGCCGTCGGGTCAGCGCCGCCCGCCAGGCGTAGTACTCGTGCGTGCCGTGGCTGGCCTCGCCCACCGCCACGATCCGGGCGTCGCCGATGCGGTCGAGGAGCGGATCGAGGTCGGCCGGCTCGCGCAGTGGCCGGGCCAGCGACCGGACCGCGTCGGTGGTGTCCAGGATGTCCTCGCCGCCGACCATCGCGTCCTCCCGGTACGGCCCCCCGGCCGGGAGCCACGGGAGCGCGTCCTCGGGCGCTCTGGACTGGGCGCCACCGTCCTCGTGCCCAGTGGCCGCGGAGGCGACACCCGGCCTGGGCGTGTCCCCTCGCTGGAGGAGACCTGTGCGACCGGGAACTCGCCGCACCGACCTGGCGTTGGACCAGGCAGCGTGGGGGTGTACCGAGCAGCCCCCACGGACCGACCAGTCACCTCGAGGAGATGACGATGCCCAGCAGCAACCCGGCCTTCAGCCGGGGGTTCCCTGCGGCCGGCAACGGCCAGTACGCCAGCTGGGGCTCCGGCCCGCAGCAGACGTACGGCGGGGCGCCCACCCAGCACGACCCCTACTCGGCCCCGTCGCCGTACGCGGCCACCGGCCGCGCCTACATGACGATGGACGACGTCGTCGCCAAGACCGGCATCAGCTTCCTGGTGACGGTGCTCTCCGCCGCCGTCACCTGGGCCCTCCTGCCCCAGTCGCTGGCCTGGGGTCTCGCGATCCCGGCCGTGCTGGTGGCGTTCGTCCTGGGCCTGGTGATCTCGTTCAAGCAGATCGCCAACCCGGCCGCGACGCTGGCCTACGGGATCCTCTACGGCATCGCGCTCGGCGCGATCAGCGAGGCCTTCAACGACATCTACCCCGGCATCGTCATGCAGGCGCTCATCGGCACGTTCGGTGTCTTCGCCGGCATGCTGGTGGTCTACAAGACCGGTGCCATCCGGGTCACCCCGAAGCTGACCCGCTGGGTCGTGGGTGCCGCTGTCGGCGCCCTGGTGCTGCTGCTGGTCAACTTCCTGGTGGGCCTGTTCAGCAACGGCGACGCCCTGGGCCTGCGTGCGGGCGGACCGGTCGCGATCGGGTTCAGCCTGCTCATGATCGGCATCGCGGCCTTCATGCTGCTGCTGGACTTCGACGCCGCCGACGAGGCGATCCGTCGGGGCGTGGCGCCGAAGTTCGCCTGGTACATCGCCTTCGGCCTGCTGGTGACGGTCATCTGGCTGTACATCGAGATCCTGCGGCTGCTCAGCTACTTCCGCGACTGAGGAAGGACCCCCTGCCTCCCACCGCTCGCAGGCTCGCGGCGGGACCCTGCAGGGGGCCGAGAGGCACAACGACGACCGTGGCCCGGTCCCCGCGAGGGGGCCGGGCCACGGTCGTCTGTGGGGACTACCGGCGGTCGATCATCCGCCGGCCCCGCTGCAGGGACCCGCGCCGAGCGTGCGAGGTGCGGGGGGCAGCGGGGTCCTTTCTCAGGACAGGCGCTCGATCACCATCGCCATGCCCTGCCCGCCACCGACGCACATGGTCTCCAGGCCGAACTGGCCGTCCCGGCTGCGCAGACCGTTGAGCAGGGTGCCGGTGATCCGGGCGCCGGTCATGCCGAACGGGTGCCCCACGGCGATCGCGCCACCGTGCACGTTCAGCTTGTCGATGTCGATGCCCAGGTCGCGGTAGCTGGGGATGACCTGCGCGGCGAACGCCTCGTTGATCTCCACCAGGTCCATGTCCGAGATCGACATGCCCGCACGGGCCAGCGCCTGCTTGGACGCCTCCACCGGGCCGTAGCCCATGATCTCGGGCGAGAGCCCGGTGACGCCGGTCGAGACCACCCGGGCCAGCGGGGTGATGCCGAGGTCCTGCGCCTTCCGGTCGCTCATGATCACCAGGGCGGCGGCGCCGTCGTTGAGCGGACACGCGTTGCCGGCGGTGACCCGGCCATCGGGACGGAAGACCGGCTTGAGCGACGAGATGCCCTCGAGGGTGGTGCCGGCGCGGGGTCCGTCGTCCTTGCTCACGACGGTGCCGTCGGGCGTGGTGACCGGGGTGATCTCCCGCGCCCAGAAGCCGTTCGCGATCGCCTGCTCGGCGAGGTTCTGGCTGCGCACGGCGAACTCGTCCATCTCCTGGCGGGAGACGTTCTTGACCAGCGCCAGGTTCTCCGCGGTCTGGCCCATCGAGATGTAGGCGTCGGGCAGGTCGCCGTCCTCCCGCGGGTCGCGCCAGGAGTCCGCACCGCTCTCGGCGGCCTTGGCGACCTTGGCGGCAGCCGCCTCGAACCTCGGGTTCTGGGTGTCCGGGATGGCGTCGGAGTTGCCCTTGACGAAGCGGGACACCATCTCCACACCGGCGGAGATGAAGACGTCGCCCTCGCCGGCCTTGATCGCGTGCAGCGCCATCCGGGTGGTCTGCAGCGAGGAGGAGCAGTAGCGGGTGACCGTCGTCCCGGGCAGGT
>JAOPVN010000163.1 GCA_025966175.1 Modestobacter sp.
GCCGCCGCGCGGCGCGGCCCGCAGCCGGGCCTCGACCTCGGCGGTCGTCTGCTCGAGCCCGCTGGGTCCGGTGGGCAGGCCGGCCAGCCCGGCGTCCTGCCGCCCGACCGGCCGGTGCTGCTCGACGAACGCCACGTGCCGCCAGGAGTTGGCGCCCAGCATGCCGGTGTTGTCGAAGGACATGCCGAGCAGGTCGAGGCCGTCCTCGGGGACGTCGTTCCACTCCTTGCAGGCGACCTCGCAGGCCTTGCAGCCGATGCACACCGACGTGTCGGTGAAGAACCCGACGCGCGGCGGGGGCTCCTGGTATCCGTTGGCCCGGGCGAGGGCATCGGGCGGTTCCGCCAGTTCGCGACTGGTCATGGTGCCTCCCTGGGGCGTCCGGTGGTGGTGGCGATCCGGGTGCCGGTGGCCGGCGTGATCCCGGCCCGGCTGCGCAGTTCGGTCAGCAGCGCGGTCAGCTCCGCCCCGCGCGGGCGACGTCCCGGCCGGACGTCGCAGGTGGCGACCTTGCTCTCCTGGATCAGCACGTTCGGGTCCGCCACGATGCCCAGCAGGTCGTTGACCACGTCGCCGGAGACCAGGCCCGTCGAGCCCCAGTGGTAGGGCAGCCACACCTGGTGCACGACCTGCCCGTCGATCCGCAACGGTGCCATCCGGTCGGTGACCATCACCCGGGCCTCGACCGCCGCGCGGCTGGTGACCACGTGCGCCCAGCCCAGGTGGGTCAGCTCGCGGATCCGGGCGAGTTCGGGGGAGACCTCGACGGTGAGCTCGGGTTGCAGCTCCGCCAGGTAGGGCAGCTGCCGGCTCATCGCCCCGGCGGTGTGGTGCTCGGTCAGCCGGGCCGCGGTCAGCACGAAGGGAAAGACGTCGGAGTGCGCCTCCGGCGGCGCTGGGTTGTACGGGTTCTCCGGCCGCGGGTAGACCCGGCGGGCCGGATTGCTCTGCTGGCCGTACAGGGGATTGCGGACCGGCGACTCGTGCGGCTCGTAGTGGGTGGGCAGCGGTCCGTCCGCGAGCCCGCTCGGCGCGAACAGCCAGCCCTTGCCATCGCCCTGCATGATGAACGGGTCGTCGCCGTGGAGCGCTTCCGGCCCGCGGGCACCCTCGGCCGGCACATGGCGGGGCGGGGTGGTGAGGGGGAAGTCGGGAACGTCGTACCCCGTCCACCGGCCGGCCGCGTCGTCCCACCAGAGCAGCTTCTTCCGCTCGCTCCACGGCCGTCCGTCCAGGTCGGCGGAGGCCCGGTTGTACAGCACCCGGCGGTTGGCCGGCCACGTCCAGCCCCACTCGGGTTCGTACGGGCCCTGCTCGTCGGCCGGCTTGCGCCGCGCGGCCTGGTTGACCTCGTCGGCGTACACCCCGCAGTACTGCCAGCAGCCGCAGGCGGTCGTGCCGTCGGCGCGCAGCTCGGCGGCGGCGTCGACCGTCCGCCCCGTGGTGAGGTCGATGCCGTTGATGTGCCGGAGCACGTCCTCCGGATCGGGCTCCCGGTGATCCCCGGAGCCCTCCATCCGGTAGTCCCACGCCAGCCGTTGCAGCGGCTCGTCGCGGGGATCGGTCGAGTCGGCCAGTCGCTCGCGGATCCGGCGGTGGAGCTCGGAGAAGAACCACATGTCCGAGCGCTGGTCGCCGACCGGGTCGACGGCCTTATCCCGCCACTGGAGCATCCGCTGGGTCTGGGTGAAGGTGCCGGCCTTCTCCACGTGGGAGGCCGCCGGGAGGAAGAAGACCTCGGTGCGGCACCGCTCCGGCACGATCTCGCCGCTCTCGACCTCGGGGGCGTCCTTCCAGAAGGTGGCGCTCTCGATCATGGTGAGGTCCCGGACCACGAGCCAGTCGAGGTTGGCCATGCCCAGCCGCTGCAGCCGCCCGTTCGCCGAGCCCACGGCCGGGTTCTGGCCCATCAGCAGGTAGCCGAACACCCGGCCGTCGATCATGTCCATCGTCGTCCGGTAGGTGGCGTGGTCGCCGTTGATCCGCGGCAGCCAGCCGTAGCCGAAGTCGTTCTCGGGCGTGGCCGCGTCGCCGAAGTACTCCTTGAGCAGCGACACCAGGTAGGCGTCGGCGCCCTGCCAGTACCCCTTCTGACCTCGGCTGCGCATCGCGTGGAGGTAGGCCCCGAGATCGGGATGGCGCTCGGCGTCCGGCATGGGCAGGTAGCCGGGCAGCAGGTCGAACAGCGTGGGGATGTCGGTGGAGCCCTGGATGTTGGCGTGCCCCCGCAGCGCGTAGACCCCGCCGCCCGGCCGGCCCACGTTGCCCAGCAGCAGCTGCACGATCGCGCCGGCCCGGATGTTCTGCGCGCCGACGCTGTGCTGCGTCCAGCCCACGCTGTAGACCAGCGCCGCCGTGTGCTCGCGGCCGGAGTTCGCCGTCCAGGCCCGGCAGACCTCGAGGAAGCTCTCCTGCGGGACGCCGCAGACCCGCTCGATCATCTCCGGGGTGTAGCGGGAGAAGTGCCGCTTGAGCACCTGGAAGACGCAGCGCGGGTGCTGCAGGGTCGGGTCGTCGGCGATCCGGTCGGGCCCTTCCATGCGAGGCCCGCCCATCCCGGTCTCCATCGGCCTGGTCTCGGCGTGACCGACGCCCTCGTAGCCCCAGCTGCTGGGGTCGTAGCGCCCGGTGGCGGGGTCGTAGCCGCTGAACAGACCGTCCAGGTCCTCGGTGTCGGCGAACTCCTCGCGGACCAGGAAGGCGGCGTTCGTGTACGCCCGCACGTACTCGCGGAAGTCGAGGTCGTGGCTCAGCACGTGGTTGACCACTCCGCCGAGGAATGCGATGTCGGTGCCGGCCCGGATCCGGACGTACTGGTCGGCGTGGGCGCTGGTCCGGGTGAACCGCGGGTCGACGTGGATGACCCGGGCACCGCGCTTCTTGGCCTCCATCACCCACTGGAACCCGACCGGGTGGGCCTCGGCCATGTTCGAGCCCATGATCACGATGCAGTCGGAGTTGATCAGGTCCTGCTGGTAGTCGGTGGCGCCGCCGCGGCCGAACGTCGTCCCCAGACCGGGGACGGTGGCGGAGTGCTATATCCGGGCCTGGTTCTCGATCTGCACCGCGCCCAGCGCGGTCCACAGCTTCTTGAAGAGGTAGTTCTCCTCGTTGTCCGTCGTCGCGCCCCCGAGGCCGGCGATGCCCATGGTGCGGCGCAGCACGTTGCCCTGCTCGTCGGTGTCCTGCCAGCCGCG
>JAOPVN010000467.1 GCA_025966175.1 Modestobacter sp.
GCAGGGCGTAGCGCTTGCCCTTGGCGCCCGCGGCCAGCAGGAACTGGCCCATCGAGGCGGCCAGGCCCATGCCGTAGGTGGCGACGTCGCAGTCGATGAACTGCATCGTGTCGTAGATCGCCATGCCGGCGGTGACCGAGCCGCCCGGTGAGTTGATGTACAGGTGGATGTCGCGCTTGGGGTCCTCGGCGGAGAGCAGCAGCATCTGCGCGGCGAGCTGGTTGGCGATCACGTCGTCGACCTGGCTGCCGAGGAAGATGATCCGCTCACGCAGCAGGCGCTCGTAGACAGAGTCGCCGAGGTTCATCATCGAGCCGCCGGCGCGCATCAGCGGCGCGCTGGCGGTGATCAGGTGTGAGTTGCTCACGGGTGCGGTGACCTCCGTAGGACTGCGGTGCAGTCGGTCTCGTGGAACGGGTTGGCCGGTGGTCGGGGGGCGACCGACGACGCCGCGGACGGCCCCTCGGAGCCGGTCGTCAGTGCGGCCTCGGTGATCGCCTCGGTGTCACGTCGACCCTAACGCGCACCCCCGACCGGTTCCTCCCGGTCTGGGCCGGTGTTCGCCGTGGGCGCAGCGTGGCGAGCTCGGCCGGTGCCCGGGAACGACAGCGCCGCCCGCACCCGGGAGCGGGTGCGAGCGGCGCGGTGTGCCTGAGTGGGTCAGGCCTTGTCGGTGCTGCCCTCGGCGTCGTCGACCGCGGCCTCGGCGTCGGTCACGACCGTCTCGGCGCCCTCGGCTGCCTCGTCGGTCGACTCGGCGTCCTCGGCCGGGGCGGCGACGGTGCGCGGGCGCAGCGCCTCCAGGTCGACGACGTTGCCCGACTGGTCGGTGATCGTCGTCTGCTCCAGCAGCTGGGCCAGCGCCTTGGTGCGGCGGACGTCGGCGACGAAGTCGGCGATGTTGTTGCCCTGCTGCAGCTGCTGCGCGTACTGCTCCGGGCTCACCCGGTTGCGCTGGGCCGCCGCCATGAACTGGGCGGAGAGGTCCTCGTTGTCGACGGTGACCTCACGGGCGTCGGCGATCGAGTCCAGCACGAACTGGGTCTTGACCGCCTTCTCCACGTTCTCGCGCAGCTCGGCGTCGTAGGCCTCGCGGCCGCCCTCGATGCCGGCGGCGGAGAAGTAGGCGTCCCAGTCCATGCCGGCCTGCCCGAGTTCGCGCTCCATGGCCTGGCTGCGCCAGGTGAGCTCCTGCTCGACCATGTTCTCCGGCACCGGCACCTCGATGACCTCGAGCAGGTGCTCGACCAGCTTGTCCCGGGCCTGCGCGCCCTGCTGCAGGACCTTCGTCCGCGAGAGCCGGGTGCGGACGTCCTCGCGCAGCTCGGCCAGGGTGTCGAACTCGCTGGCGACCGAGGCGAACTCGTCGTCCAGCTCGGGCAGCTCCTTGGCCTTCACCGAACGCACCGTGACGGTGATGTCGGCGAGCTCGCCGGCGTCCTCACCGGACAGCAGCGCGGTCTGGAAGGTGGCGCTCTCGTCGGCGGACAGGCCGCGGACGGCCTCGTCGAGCCCGGCCATCAGGTTGCCGGAGCCGACCTCGTAGGACATGCCCGTGGTGCTGCCGTCCTCGAGGACCTCGCCGTTTAGCGTCGCCTCCAGGTCGATGGAGACGTAGTCGCCGTCCTCGGCCGCGCGCTCGACACCGGAGAGGGTGGCGAAGCGCTCGCGCATGACGGAGACCTGCTGGTCGATGTCCTCGTCGGCGACCTCGACGTCGTCGACGGTCACCGCCAGGGAGTCCAGCGGGGGCAGCTCGAGGGTCGGGGCCACGTCGACCTCGGCCGTGAACGCCAGGGCCTCCCCGTCATCGAGGCGGGTGACCTCGACGTCGGGCTGGCTGATGACGCGGACCTGGTTCTCGCGGACCGCCTCGGAGTAGACCTCGGGGATGGCGTGCTGGACGACCTGCTCGAGGACGACGGGGCGGCCGACCCGCTGGTCGAGGACGCGGGTCGGGACCTTGCCGGGGCGGAAGCCGGGAACGCGCACCTGGCGACCGAGCTCCTTGTAGACCTCGCCGAAGGCGTGGTCCAGGTCGCTCCACGGCACCTCGATCGCGAGCCGGACCCGGGTCGGGCCCAGGTTCTCGATGGTGCTCTTCACTGCGCAGCGCTCCTCTGGGGGCAGACGGTGGGGGACGGACGCCGGCGGCGTCGGGTTGCCCCGAGTCTAGAGACGCCGCTGATCTGTCGGGGTGGCGGGATTTGAACCCACGGCCCCCCGCTCCCAAAGCGGGTGCGCTACCAAGCTGCGCCACACCCCGTGGCCACCGTGAGTCTAGGGGCAGCCGCACCGCGACCGGCCGCGACCAGCAGCGACGGCGCTCGGGAGCCCGGTTCGGTCCGGATCACCGGCCCGGCACGGTGCCGTCAGACGTCGGTGGTGCGCCGGCTCCCCGGTCCGATCCGGACGGTGGTGCCGCAGTCCAGGCAGGTCTCGTAGCGCCTGACCCGGCGGTCCACGCCGGCGCGGAACCGGTCCCGGAAGCGCAGCACCGGTTGCGTGCGGATCGCGACCGGGCACCCGCCGCCACAGGAGAGACACGCGTGATCGACTTCGCCCAGGACTTCACGGATGCGTGCGGACACCCCTGCCAGCGTGCCCGCGGACGACGGGTCGCGCCGCATGAGAGTCACCACGTCACGCACGGTGAGCAATGTCGGGGGCGTCCGGCTCCGTGCGCAGCCGTCCCGGTCAGGTCTCGTCGTAGGCGTCGAACTCCGCGGCGAGCCGGGCGCAGAGGGCCGCGCGCTCGGCCGGTGGGAGGAACGTCGCGGCCGCCGTCCGGAGGACCTGCTGCCGTGCCTGGACACGGTCCCAGCCGATCGACTCCCCGGCCTGGACGTACTCCGACCCGATGTCGGTGGCGAAGAAGGGCGGGTCGTCGGAGCTGACCGAGACGTCGAGGCCGGCGGCCGCCATGGCGGCGATCGGTGAGCTCACCTGGCCGCCCCGCTCGTGGAAGGCCGAGGTCGACCAGCAGGCGGCGTAGTGGAGTCCCCGGTCGATGCTCTGCCGGATGAGGTCTGCGCTCTGCAGGACGGCGTAGCCGTGGTCGATCCGGTCGACGTCGAGCAGCCCGATGGTGTCGGCCACCTCGGCGACGTTCCCGCGCTCGCCGGCATGGGCGGTCCGGGCGAGCCCCGCGGCGCGCGCGATGGCGTAGGCGTCGACGAACAGCTGGGGCGGCCCGCTCAGCTCGTTGTGGTCCAGCCCGACGCCCAGGACGTGGGGAGAGTCGGCATCGGCGACCATGCGCACCAGCTCGGTGGCGAGCTCCGGCGGCTGCTCACGGTTGAACGCGACGATGATCCGGCCGACGACGCCGCAGTCCCGCTCAGCGGACTGGATCCCCTCACTGATCCCGGTGAGCATGTCGGCCAGCGGCACCCCGGGGTGGTTGGTCGGATTGAAGGCCATCTCGCGGTAGCGCAGGTTCGACGTGCGGGCCGCGTCCACCAGCGAGTCGTAGGTGACGGTGGCGAAGTCCGCGGCGCTGACCATGGCGCGGGAGACGGCCCGGTAGATGTCCAGGAACCCCTCGAGGTCGTCGAACCGGTACAGCGTGTCCGGGTCCATCGTCGGCAGCTCGGTCCCGTTGCGCCGGGCGAGGGCGACCGCCGTCGCGGCCGGCACCGAGCCCTCGAGGTGGCAGTGCAGCTCCACCTTGGGCATGAGCCGCAGATAGGACTCCGGCGCCCGCTCGGTGGTCACGCGGTGGCCGCGTCGGCGACCGGGGCGGCGACCGGGGCGGCGACCGGGGACGCGGCCGGCACGTCCTGCCGGCCGCCGTTGAACAGCAGCTCCGAGAGCTCGTCGCACAGCTGGTGGAAGCGGGGCGTCCGCTGCGTCGCCGGCGTCCGGGGACGGGGCAGGTCGATGTCGACGACGGTCTCCACCCGGCCCGGGCGCGCCGACATGACCGCGACCCGATCGGCCAGGAACACCGCCTCGGTGATCGAGTGGGTGACCAGCAGCGTCGTCGTCGACCGCTCGCTCCACACCCGCTGCAGCTCCAGGTTCAGCCGCTGCCGGGTGATGTCGTCCAGCGCGCCGAACGGCTCGTCGAGCAGCAACATCGCCGGGTCCATCACCAGCGCCCGGGCGATCGCGACCCGCTGGCGCATGCCGCCCGACAGCTGGGCGGGACGGGCGTCCTCGAATCCCTGCAGGCCGACGAGCTCGACCAGGTCCGCGATCAGGCTCTTGTCCACCTTGACGCCGCCGGCCTGCAGCGGCAGCCGGATGTTGGAGGTGACGCTGCGCCACGGCAGCAGTGCGGCGTCCTGGAACACGATGCCCAGCTGATGGTTCCGGCGGATCTCCGACGGCGACTCGCCGTGGACCAGCACCGACCCCTCGGTCGCGGTCTCCAGCCCGGCCAGGATGCGCAGGATCGTCGACTTGCCACACCCGGACGGGCCCAGGAGGGCCAGGAACTCGCCCCGGCGTCCGGACAGGTCGACGTCGCTCAGCGCCGGGACCGTTCCCCCCGAGGCCCGGAAGGTCTTGGTCAGGCCGGCGATCTCGATGCCCGGTGCCAGCCGGCTGACCGGGTGCTCCGCGCCGCCTCCCCCGGCGATCAGGGTGGGTCCGGCAGCTCGCTCCGACCGCCCGAACCGGGCGCCCACCTGCCCCCGCCCGAGCCGGGACGAACCCGTCTGCACTCCGCTCATGACCGTGCACCCACTCCCGTTCCCGTCGCCCCGCCCATCGCGATCACTCCTCCTCGATTGCATTCCAGGTCCCGGCGCTAGAGCGCGGGGACCGCCAGGCTCATGCGACGGGCGACGGATCGCTGGCATGCCTTCGCGATGGCCGCCACCGCGATCGACGCCACCGAGCCGAGCGCCACCGCGGACCAGAGCTCGTCGTAGCCGTACGTCGCGGCGGCGGTGGACATGACGCCCCCGAGGCCGTTCCCCAGCGCCAGCCACTCGACCAGCAGCGCGCCCGAGAAGGCGGCCGGAGCCGCGATCCGGATGCTGGCGAAGATGGCCGGAGCCGCATACGGCAGGCGCGCAGTGACCAGGCACCGCACGGATCCCGCCCCCACGCTGGTGAGCAGGTCGATGGCGTGCGCCGGGGTCGACCGGAGGGCCGCGCAGACGTTCACCATCGTCGGGAAGAACGCCACCAGCCCGGCGATCAGGGTGGCGACGCCCGCGCCGCGACCGAAGACGAGCAGCGCGAGCGGCAGGAACGCGACGATCGGCACCGACTGCACCAGCAGGGCGATCGGCAGCAGCACCCGCTGCACGACCGGGACCAGCGTGAACGCGCTGGCCACCAGGACGCCCAGCAGCACCCCCGCGACCAGCCCGAGCAGCATGTGGCCGAGCGTCGTCCCCAGCAGCTGGAGCAGCTGACCGCGCGCTGCACCGGCCTCCGCCCCGGTCAGGTAGCTCCACACCTGGGCCGGCGTGCGCGCCACGAAGGCGTTCACGTCGAGCAACCGGAGCAGCAGCCACCACCCACCGATCGCGAGCACGGCCACGAGCAGACCCTGGCCGGCGCCGGTCAGCAGGCGCCGCCGCAGCGTGGGCACCGCGGCGGACGGGAGGTGCACCGCCCCCGGCGCGGAGGTCGCCCAGGTCGTCGACAAGCGCCCGACCAGGCCGACGAGCCCGTACGCGAGCAGGCTCGCCGCGGTCACGGCCAGCGCCAGCCCCCAGGTCCGTTGCACGTCGCTGTTGCGCTGCGCGCCGAGCATGGCCACGCCGATGCCGCCGCTGCCGCCGATGTACTCGGCGACGACCGCCCCCAGCAGCGCGCTCGGTGCGCCGATCTGCAGCGCGGCGAAGAAGGACGGCAGACCGGCCGGCAGCCGGACCGACCACAGCTGGCGCCAGGACCCGCCACCGGCGGCCGTCACGACGTCGAGGCTGGCCCGGTCCGCGTTCTGCATCCCGGACACCACCCCGACGACCGTGGTGAACACGACGTAGAGCGCGGAGATCGTCACCCGGACGGCGGTCGTCGGCATGACCGTCACCAGGACGGCGCCGACGGCGAAGGTGGGCACCGTGTAGGTCAGCGTGGCGACCTGGGTGACCGGCGGGAGCAGGAAGCGGAAGCGGATGGCGAGCACGCCCAGCGCGACCGCGGCCGCTGTGCCGAACAGGAAGCCCAGGCCGGCCTCGACCAGGGTGGTCCCCAACGGGTCGAGGTAGGCGGTCAGCCCGTCGGCGCGGACCCGGCCGATGACGGCGGTCGGTGACGGCAGCACCGTGGTGTCCGCCCACCCGGCCCCGAGCTGCCAGGCGACCAGCACCAGCAGGAGGACCGCGCCGGCGCGCGCCTGGTGTCCGAGGGCGAGGACGCGGCCGGACACGGGCGCACTCACGCCGGGGTGGGGACGGCGGACATGCCCGTCTCCTGCAGCACCTGCGTGAGGAGGGACATGTCGAACAGGTCCTTCTCGGTGGCCGTGATGCCGCCGAGCCCGAGGCTGGCGATGACCTGGGCCTGCTGGGCCGGCGGCACGAGGAGCAGCCCGCCGTCCGCCTCGGCGTCGGCCAGCAGGTACTCCCGGGTGACGTCGGCCTCGGCCTGCCAGAACTCGGCGGTCGCGGTGCTGCCGCTCCCCGCCGCGGCGATGGTCAGCGGCACGGCGTCGGAGTTGCGGGTCACGAAGTCCTGCCAGCCGCGCAGCACGGCCCGCAGCGCGGCCTTGAGCTTCTCCGGCTCGTCCGTGATCGTGCTCGCCGTCGCGATGTAGACGTCGCCGATGCTCGGGTACTTGAAGTCCTCGAGCGCCAACTGGTGGGTGTCGAAGCCGCTCTGCGCGAGCGTGATCGGCTCGGAGTTGGCGTAGGCGTGATAGCCGTCGACCTGGCCCGAGGACAGCAACGTCGGGTCGAAGTTGCCAGGGACCGTCGTCACGTCAGCGGGATCGATGCCGTTGGCCCGCAAGAAGGCCGCGAACCCGACGTCGTTCTGCGTGTCCACGGCGATCTTCTTGCCGACGAGGTCGGCCGGCGTCATCAGCGGCTTGGCCACCGGTGACATGACGATGTACGGATTCCGCTTCAGGGTGGCCCCGATGATCCTCAGGTCCGCGCCCTGGGTGTTGGCCTGGGCGACGAGGTCCGGGCCCGAGTAGCCCAGCAGCGCCTGGCCGGACACCACGGCCGGTTCGGCGGAGATGCTGGGGCCGCCGGGCGTGATCTCCATGCCGCTGAACCCGGCGTCCTGCGCGTACTTCCGGTCCTGGGCGAGGTAGTCACCGCCGAACTCGACGTCGTGCAGCCAGTTGAGCTGCACGGTCAGCACCCCCAGGCCCTTCGAGCCGCCGCCGCCGCTGCCGCTGCTGCCGCCTCCGCACGCGGCGAGGGCGGCGAGTGCGGCCGCAGCACTCGATCCCAGCAGGAAGTTGCGTCGGCTGAGCTCTCCGCCCAGCGGGGTGCGAACGATCACGAGGAACTCCTGCTCATTGGGGTGGACGAGGGCCGGCGACGGGGGCGACAGGACCCGCACGCCTGAGAACTGGCAGCTGTCGAAAGCTAGATCAGGCTTATGCGTCGGGGGTTCCACACAGAAGACGGCTGTGTAACGTCCTGCCCCGCCGCTCCCCCGACGTCAGACCCGGGAGAGCCGGGACGCCTCGCGGGCGGCGTCGGTGTTGAGCTGCCCGCCCCGCGAGCCGGCGAGCTTGGCCGCCAGGTGCTCCCCCACGGTCACCGGCGCGTACTGGGCCGGCCGCTCCGCGCTGATGCAGACGGGCAGGCACTCGATGACGGCGTCGATGTTGCCGTCGTGGAAGTAGGCGGCCGATCGCCGCGGCACGAGCACCCCGTCGACCCGCGGAGCGGCCACCCGGTGCATGGTGGAGATCCAGCGGTCGTTGGTCCACCTCGCCAGCGCATCGCCCAGGTTGACCAGCAGCGCGCCGTCGGCCGGCTGCACGGGGTGCCACTCGCCGTCCGAGCCGAGCACCTCGAGGCCGGGCACCTGGTCGGCCCACAGCACCGTCACGATGCCGTAGTCGGTGTGCGCACCCATGCCCACCTGATCGGGCTCGAGCTCGACGTCCGCCGCCGGCAGCCGGTAGTTGATCATGCGCAGGACGTCCAGGGAGTGGTCGGTGAACGGCGCGAAATGGCCCTCCCCCAGGCCCAGCGCCACCCCGAAGACCCGCAGCATCGTCCGGGCCACCGAGCCCGCGGCGGCGAACCAGTCCCGCACCGCCGGTTCGAAGGCCGGCACCTCCACCGGCCAGACGTTGGCCGCGTAGTCGACCTCGGGGAGGTCGACGCCGGGGTAGTCGGCGCGGGTGGTGCCCACGTTGATCGCCTCGAACAGGTCCGCGGCGCTCACCAGCCCGAGCGAGTTCGCCAACCGCTCGCTCTTCGGCGGGGAGTACCCGCGGTTGATCCCCGGCGGGCACCGGTAGGCGCTCTTGGCGTCCAGGGGGAGCGCGAAGAACTCGTCGGTCGCCGCAGTGAACCCCGCCAGCACGCCGGGTTCGATGCCGTGCCCCACGATCTGCATGAACCCGACGGTCCGGGCGGCCTCGTCGACCGCGGCCGCCACCTCCGCGCGCTGGGCCGCGGTGCCGTCGGGGCGCACGAAGGGGCCGATGTCGATCACCGGCACGTCCAGGACACCGTCGGTCGTCTGCGCTCTCGCCATCGTCGTCTCCTCAGAACTCGGGGGTCAGCGCGGTCACCCGCGCGCGCAGGGCCGCCTTCTCGGTGTCGTCGAGCCAACTGGCCTCGACGGCGGTGTGGGTGAAGCGGATGAGCTGGTCGGGCCCGTAGCCGCGCGCGGCCGCCAGCACCTGGAAGTCGTTGGTCGGGTCGGTGCCGAACATGGGCGGGTCGTCGGAGTCGATCGTCACGGCCAGGCCGGCGTCGACCATGGCGCCGATGACGGCGTGGGTGCCGTCCCCTGAGCCGGAGTAGCGCCCGACGTCGGAGCTGATCGGCGTGCAGGTGAAGGGGATGCCGTCGTCCCGGCAGCGCGCGGTGACGCCGGCATCGGTGACCACGTGGTAGCCGTGGTCGATCCGCTCGCAGCCGAGCGCGTCGAGCATCGTGGTGATGTTCGACGGCGGCCCGCTCTCCGAGTGGCCGGTCCGTCGCAGCCCGGCACGCCGGGCACGCGCGAAGGCCTCGACGAACTTCTCCGGCGGGCCGCTCACCTCGGCGTAGTCCAGCCCGATGCCGACGACGTGGTCGGTGCGGTGCTCGATGACCTGCTCGACCAGCTCGACGCCGGCCGCGGGACTGCCCTCCCGGTCGATCGCCACGATCAGCCGGCAGGTGATCCCGGCGTCCCGCTCGGCCGCCTCCAGGCCCGCGGTGATGCCGGCCAGCTGGACCGGCCACGGCACCCCGGCGTGCGACCCCGGGCTGACGAACATCTCCCGGTGCAGCACCCCGTGCCCGGCGGCGAGCACCAACGTCTCGTAGGTGACCCGCTCGAAGTCGGCCGGCTCGCGGACCACGGCGCCGACGGTGTCGTACACGCGGAGGAACTCGGCCAGGTCGGCGTGCGCATCGACGTCGTAGAGCGTCTCCGCCGTCCGGTCGCCGGGGACCGGCACCCCGTGCCGGGCCGCCAGCTCCACCACCGTCGCCGCCGCCACGGCGCCGGTGAGATGGCAGTGCAGGCTGACCTTCGGCATGGCTGCGGCGAACTCGCCCGGGGTCATGACGGCACTCCTGGGAGGAACGAGCGGATCCGCATGGGCAGGGCTCAACCGACCGGGCGGGACGGCGACACGGTGCTCACTTGACCGTCGCCGCGCCGGCCCGCTCGAGCAGGTAGTCCGCGGAGGTGACCGCCGGGTAGTCCGCGCCCCCACCCACGGGCAGCGGGAGCGGTGCGACCACGGTGTCGGCGTCGGTCTCGCAGAACAGGATCAGCGAGATCAGCTCCTCGTCGGGCGCCTCCGCGCTGGGCGGCAGCACCCGGTGCCGCGTCGACCGCCAGCGGTCACCGGTCCAGCGGGCCAGCAGGTCGCCGATGTTGACCGTGAACGCGTCCTCGGCGTAGGGGGCGTCGACCCACTCCCCGTCACTGGTCTGGACCTGCAGCCCGCCATAGCCCGGCTGGCGGTCGAGGAGCGTGAGGATCCCCCAGTCGGTGTGCGGCCCGACCCGGAACTGGCCCTCCTTCGGCGCTCCGGTCACCGACAGCGCGGGGTAGCGGTTGATGTTGAGCGTGTGCGGCGAGTGCGCCGAGCGCCGCTGGAAGTACGCGCCCTCCAGCCCCAGCGCCATGGCGCACATCTCGAGCAGGTCGAAGTACAGCTCGCGGCAGACGTCCGTGTACTGCGCCGTCAGCTCGGCCAGCTCCGGGACCGCGGCGGGCCACACGTTCGGCGCGAACCACTCGGCGTCCACCGACGGGTCACCGGTGGAGTGGTCCCGGCCGATCGTCAGGGTCTCCTTCAGGTCGGCCTTGCCGGTCTCGGCGACCTCGCCGTAGTAGGCGTTGGCCTCTCGTCCCGGCGGCACCCAACCGCGGCCGCCGACCGTGGTCACGATCTCCGCCTTCTCCCGCGGCGCGAGCGCGAAGAACCGCGAGGCGGCCTCCCGGATGGCCGCCTTGAGCTCCCCGGAGATGCCGTGGTTCTCCACCATCAGGAAGCCGGAGTTCTGCATCGCCGCATCGAGTCGGCGGGCCAGCGCCTCCCGCTCGGCGATGCCGCCGTTGCGCCAGCGCGAGATGTCGATCATGGGGATGTCGGGGATGCTCATCGGGCGTTCCTCTCGGACCGTGCGCAGGCGGCAGCGGGTGGGGATGAGTCGCGATCACTCGGAGCAGCAGGACCGACGACGGCCCCGAGGACGCCGCGGTGCCCTCGATCGGGACAGCGGACCGGTTCCTGCACCGAGGTAGGCTGCTGCACCGTTCGCCGATGCATGCTGACTGCTGTCAGCAGTCAATCTGGCCAGAATGAATTTCACTGGCAGTCAAGTTAGGTTACTTCTGGATGAACGAAGAGCTCCCCGTCTCGGAGGAGACCCGGCTGGCTCGCCGGGTCGGCGCCGAGATCCGGGCGCTGCGGCAGAAGGCGCGGCTGTCCACGAGGGCACTGGCCGAGCTGGCCGGGATCAGCCAGCCGTTCCTCAGCCAGATCGAGCGCGGCGTCTCCTCCCCCTCGATGGTCACGACCTACCGCCTCGCGGAGGCGCTCGGCGTGCTGCCCGGCGCGTTGCTGCCGACGCCCGTGCAAGAGCTCGTCACCGTCGTCCGGGCCGACGAGGGCGGCCACCTGCCGGTGGCGGCCCGGGAGAACGCGGCGGTCGGCCGCACCCTGCTCATGCGGGCCGACACCCAGCTCGAGGTCATCGAGTACGTGGTGAGCCCCGGCCAGTACCTGGAGGAGTGGTTCACCTTCTCCGGGGACCTGGGCGTCTACCTGATCACCGGCGCCCTCGACGTCGAGGTCGAGGGCGCCGGCACCCATCGGCTGGCCCCGCGGGACTTTCTGTCCCACCCGGCGTCCCTGCGGCACCGCTGGCTGCTGGTCGACGACCAGCCGGCGCACGTCCTGCTCACCATCGCCCGCCCGGAGCAAGGCAGCGCGGTCTCGCGACGCGCCACCGCGCGCTGAGCGCCGTCCGGCCCAGCTACGCCACCGGTACGGGCTGACGCTCCTCCTCGCGGGCATTGCGCCGGATCGCCCAGCGCACCACGCGTGACGGCAGGACGCCAGCGGGTGAACAGCCGTGGGGACACCGCTCAGGCCGGCCAGCCGACGGCGGTCAGCCGGAACAGCAGGCAACGGCCGATCCCGATGCGCGCAGCAAGCCGGCGGTCCGCGGGGCCCGATTGGTCGCCCCGCCGCGTCCCGGATCGGGCACGCGCCACCCGCTAGCCGGACGACGAGCCCAGTTGTGTGAGAGAACCCCGGACTCTCAGGTCACTGCGGTGTTCTCTCACGGCTGCAGAACCCGTAGGCCCATGATCGCGAACGCGAAGAGGTCCAGACGCCGAACGCGTAAGGGCGTCGGATCTGCCCAAATCTCGTCCGGAGCTGCCGTGATGTGCACCCGATCAAGATCACCGTCCGCATGCTGGCCGGGCAGCCACGAGGAGATGATCAAGCCGACGGACACCGTCGCCGGTCAGCTGTCTGGCCGACCTCCGGCGCCGGCAGGCCAGCCCGACACGCTGTGCCAGTACTGCTCCGCTGCCGGCTTCGCGGCGTACTCCAGAGGGTTGCCGACCTTCTCGGCGAGGACGTCACGGACCTCCTCGCGCGCGGCGAAGAAGAACTCCCGCCGGGGATTCGCCAGGTTCTGGCGGCGCGCCGCGAAGGCTGGAGCAGCTCCGTCTCGAGTGTCACCGCGTCGTCGGAAAAGTACAGGGCGTGGACGGCATAGGGGACGGCACCGATGCGTCAACGAGTTCGCGGACGCGATCCATCGGCGCCAGGCGCCGGGTCACGCCGATCTTGACGACGCGCTTGCCGAGACGCGCCGGTGTTGCTGATGACTCCCAAGAGTTGCCTGTGGCAAACCCCTTTGCGCGTGCCGATCAGCTCGCGATCGACACCGCGCAACTCCCGATTGGCACAGCGCAACGATTGGTAAGGAAGGCAGCTCGAGCGGCACCGATTCTGGCGCCGGGCTGACCCGACGCTCCACCACCCCGACGACCGCAGCGATGCCCGGACCGTGGAACCGGCGCCCACCCGAGCGACCTCGGGCCGAACCGTCACACCCTCATGCCATTCTCACGCCTACGCGGGATGAGAACTCGACGACCACCGAATGATCATCACCGTGAAAGGTCCGGGCCACCAACCTCCAGCTCACACGGCTATCCCGCGACTTTGCAGCGACCCTGGTGGATGAGGATCACTCGGGCCATGCCGAGCCGGTGATGATGTCCACGAAGTCCGCACGGGTGAAGTCGGGCGCGAAGTGGGCGAGCACGTCGTCGTTCATCGTTCCGAAGGTGGTATCGGGGCGGTCCTTCATCCCGTCGTAGAAGGCTCGCAGGATGTTGTTCTTGAAGTCCGGTCGCGGGTGCGCCGCCACGACGGCCGCGACCTCCTCGGTCGTGACCTGGTCGAGGTCCAACCCGAGCACGTCGGTCTCGACGCCGAGGCTGACGAGCGCCGTCTCCGGTTCCAGGTGGTTGGGGACGCCAGGGGTGGTGTGCAGCGCGATGCCCAGCCACACGGCCCGGGCCTCGGCGGCGCTGCGGCCGTGGTCGAGCAGGAAGTCCCGCGCCAGATCGGCGCCGTCGACCTCGAAGCGCTGGTCGGTGCGCCGGTAGAGCTCGGTCAGGCCGAGGTCGTGGAACATCGCGCCGACGTAGAGCAGCTCGGGGTCGGCCTCGATCTTGCGGTAGCGGCCCTTCAGGCTCGCGAAGAGAAATACCCGGCGGGAGTGGTCGAACAACAGCGGCGGCTCGGCCTTGCGGACCAGCTCGGTGGCCTCGCGGGCCAGCTCGGTGTCCGGGATGTCGATCCCGGCGATGGTCTCGGTCATGGTCTGCGCCTTTCACGTGGGGTTTCTCTGTATGTCGACCGTGCTCGCGTCGCGAAGATCGCTTACTGAAGAGTTGCTTTCTGGCGGCCGCATGTCGCTACGGCCACTACCCATCTGCGACCCCCGCCAGCTGGAACATGCGCGTACCTGGCCGCCGCAAATGCGCCGATCCGACTGCGGCAGCCGGTTTTCGCGCGTCGAGCCTGCCAGAATCCGGGGCTGTCCTCGTATCGAGGCCCGTTCCCCGTCACCACGGTCTCCGGTCCCCGGGAATTCTTGTTCGGCGCCGTCACTGCGAGCACGCTGGGCACCGGTGGACGCCTGGCGGGGAGGCGGTCGGAACTGCCGGAGGGGCGGAGGCCCGGATGGCTGGCCGAGCGAGCGACCGGATCGCCGAGGAGCAGGCTGCGCTGCGCCGGGTGGCGACGCTGGTCGCCCGGGCG
>JAOPVN010000497.1 GCA_025966175.1 Modestobacter sp.
TGATCTTCCGCTTCTGCTCCGGGTCGCTCACCCCGGCCAGCGCGGACAGGAACTGCTCGCTGGCGTCGACCACCCGCAGGTCGGCGCCGGTGACCGCGACGAAGTCCCGCTCGATCTGCTCGGTCTCGCCCTCCCGCATCAGGCCGTGGTCGACGTAGACGCAGGTCAGCTTGTCACCGATCGCCCGCTGGACCAGCGCGGCGGCGACCGCGGAGTCGACCCCGCCGGAGAGGCCGCAGATCGCCCGGCGGTCGCCGATCTGCTCGCGGATGGCGGCGACCTGCTCGTCGACGACGTTGGCCATCGTCCAGCTCGGCTCCAGCCCGGCGATGTCGAACAGGAAGTGCTCGAGCACCGTCTGGCCGTGCGCGGTGTGCTTGACCTCGGGGTGGAACTGCACCCCGGCCAGCCGGCGGTCGACGTCCTCGAAGGCCGCGACCGGCGCGCCGCTGCTGGTGGCGGTGACGGTGAACCCGGGCGGCGCGGCGCTGACCGCGTCGCCGTGGCTCATCCACACCGACTGCTCGGAGGGCAGCTGGCCGAAGAGCGAGCCGGGGGTGGTGACGGTCAGCGGGGTGCCGCCGTACTCCCGGTCGCCGGTGCGGGCCACGGTGCCGCCGAGGCTGGCCGCCATCGCCTGGAAGCCGTAGCAGATCCCGAAGGCCGGCACGCCGGCTTCGAACACCGCCGGGTCGACCTGCGGCGCGCCCTCGGCGTAGACGCTCGAGGGCCCGCCGGAGAGCACGATCGCTGCCGGCTTGCGGGCCAGCAGCTCCGCGACCGGCACGTCGGAGCCGACGAGCTCGGAGTAGACCCCGGCCTCACGGATCCGCCGGGCGATCAGCTGCGCGTACTGGGCGCCGAAGTCGACGACCAGGACGGTCGGGAAGTCCATGCTCATCGGTTCCTCAGCCCACCAGGTGGCTCGGGCCGGCCACGCTCGTGCCGTTGCCGCCGATGACCAGGTCGACCCGCTGGAACTCCTTGAGGTCCCGGTACCCGGTCTTGGCCATCGTGCGGCGGAGCGCACCGAAGAGGTTGGTGCGGCCGTCGGCGGCCTCGGCCGGGCCCAGCAGCACCTGCTCCAGGGTCCCGCGCGGGGTGGCCGGGGTGGAGGTGCCGCCACGGGGCAGCCGCGGATGGGCGGCGACCGAGTCCCACCAGACGCCACCGGCCGGGGCCTCGGCCGCGGCACGCAGCGGCTCACCGAGCTGGACGGCGTCGGCGCCGCAGGCCAGGGCCCGGGCGATCGCGCCGCTGGTCTCGATCCGCCCGTTGGCGATGACGTGCACGTACCGGCCGCCGGTCTCGTCCAGGTAGTCGCGGCGCGCGGCCGCGGCGTCGGCGATGGCGCTGGCCAGCGGCACCCGGATGCCCATGACGGCGTCCGCGGTCGACCAGCTGTCGGCACCCACACCGACGATGACGCCGGCCGCGCCGGTGCGCATCAGGTGCAGCGCGGTCTGGTAGTCCGCCGCCCCGCCGACGATCACCGGGACGTCGAGATCGGCGATGAACTCCTTGAGGTTCAGCGCCTCCCCGGCGGAGGTGACGTGCTCGGCGGAGACGATCGTGCCCTGGATGACCAGCAGGTCGACGCCGGCAGCGAGCACGGTCGGGGCCAGCTGGACCGTGTGCTGCGGGGAGACGCGCACCGCCGTCGTCACGCCCGAGTCGCGCATCTCCTTGATCCGGGCGGTGATCAGGTCGGGCTTCACCGGCTCGGCGTAGACCTGCTGCAGCAGCGCGGTCGGCGGGCCGGTCTCCGGGGAGGCAGCGTCGCGCAGCTGCCGGTAGACGTCGGTGGGGTCGTCATAGCGGGTCCACAGGCCCTCGGCGTTGAGCACGCCCATGCCCCCGGCCCGGCCGACGGCGACCGCGGTCGCCGGGCTCACCACGGCGTCGCTGGGGCTGGTGACCAGCGGGATGTCGAACCGGAAGGCATCGATCTGCCAGGCGGTGGAGACGTCGTCGTGGTCGCGGGTGCGCCGCGACGGGACGATGGACACCTCGTCCAGGTCGTAGCCCCGACGGGCGAAGCGGTTCAGGCCGATCTCGACGTTGTCGCGTACGGGCATCGGGTCACCGGCCCCGGTAGTTGGGGGCTTCGGCGGTCATCTGGATGTCGTGCGGGTGGCTCTCGATGAGCCCGGCGGAGGTGATCCGGGTCAGCTGGCCGCGGTCCTGCAGCGCTGCGACGGTCGCCGTGCCGGCGTAGCCCATCCCGGCGCGCAGGCCACCGACGAGCTGGTGCGCCACGCTGGACAGTGGTCCGCGGTAGGGCACTTGCCCCTCGATCCCCTCCGGGACGAGCTTGTCGTCGGACAGCACGTCGTCGGCGAAGTAGCGGTCGCGGCTGTAGGACTGGTTGCCGCGCTTCTGCATCGCGCCCAGCGAACCCATGCCGCGGTAGGTCTTGTACTGCTTGCCGTTCATGAAGACCAGCTCGCCCGGCGCCTCCTCGACGCCGGCGAACAGGCCACCGATCATCACCGTGTCCGCGCCGGCGACCAGGGCCTTGGCGATGTCACCGGAGTACTGCAGGCCGCCGTCGGCGATCACCGGGATGCCGGCGGGGCGGGCGGCGAGGCTCGCCTCGTAGATGGCGGTGACCTGCGGGACGCCGACGCCGGCGACCACGCGGGTGGTGCAGATCGACCCGGGGCCGACCCCGACCTTGACCGCATCGACACCGGCGTCGATCAGCGCCTGCGCGCCGGCCCGGGTGGCGATGTTCCCGCCCACGATCTGCACGCCCTGGCCGACGTTGGCGAAGTCCTTCTTCACCCGGGCGACCATGTCCAGCACGGCCCGCTGGTGGCCGTGGGCGGTGTCGACGACGAGCACGTCGACCCCCGCGTCGACCAGCAGCCCGGCGCGCTTGTAGGCGTCCTCACCGACCCCGAGGGCGGCCCCGACCGAGAGCCGGCCGTCGACGTCCTTGGTGGAGTTCGGGTACTGGTCACGCTTGACGAAGTCCTTGACGGTGATCAGCCCGCGCAGCCGGCCGGCGTCGTCCACCAGGGGCAGCTTCTCGATCTTGTGCTGCTTGAGCAGCTGCAGCGCCTTCTCCGGGTCCACCCCGACCGGGGCGGTGACCAGCGGCAGCGGCGTCATCACGTCGCGGACGAGCCGGTTCTGATCGGTCTCGAAGCGCATGTCGCGGTTGGTGACCATGCCGAGGAGCACGCCGTCGGCGTCGACCACCGGGGCACCGGAGATCCGGTACCGGGCTGACAGGGCGTCGACCTCTGCCAGGGTGTTGTCCGGGGAGCAGGTGACCGGGTTGGTGACCATCCCCGCCTCCGAGCGCTTCACCAGGTCGACCTGGCCGGCCTGGTCCTCGGCGGCGAGGTTGCGGTGCAGGACGCCGATGCCACCGGCGCGGGCCATGGCGATCGCCATCCGCGACTCGGTGACGGTGTCCATCGCGGAGGACACCAGCGGGATCGCCAGGCGGATGCCGCGGGTCAGCCAGGTGCTGGTGTCGACCTCGGTCGGCACGATGTCCGAGGCGCCGGGGACGAGGAGGACGTCGTCATAGGTCAGCCCCAACGGGGCGAACTTGGCGGGCAGTTCGGGGACGCGCTCGTCGGGCTGCATGTGCCGCCACCCTCTCGACTTCTTCGGTGGGAGCGCCGCCGACGGCGCAGGGGACCGACTTGAATGGTAGGCGGACCCCCTTCGGCGCCGTCCCCCCGTTACCGTTGTCGGTTGGACGGGCATGCCCGCCCACCTGCTGACCGACCAGCAGCGTCGTAGAGGCCGGCCGTGCCGGCGAGGAGGACACGTGGACGCGTGGGACGACGCATTCGGCGCATCCCCGGACCGCGACCCGGACTTCGGGTCGGACGAGCGGTCGGGGCAGCCGCCGCTGACCATGGAGGAGCGCGCCGGCGTCCTCGACGACCTGGCCGAGCTCGAGGTGTTCCGCACCCTCCTGGAGCCCACCGGGGTCAAGGGCATCGTCGTCGACTGCCCCGACTGCGACGAGGAGCACCACGTCGACTGGGCGCTGATGCAGGCCAACCTGCGCCAGCTGCTCGACGAGGGCCAGACCGGCCGGCACGAGCCGCCGTTCGACCCCGACCCCGACGACTACGTCAGCTGGGACTACGCCAGCGGCTACGCCGACGGTGTGGCTGCGCTGGCCGAGCGCGAGGAGCCCAGCGGCCGGCACGGCACCGGCGGCCGCCACTCCAGGGACGAGTAGCCGGGGAGATCGAGCCGCCTCGACGACCGGGAGCCGGGTCGCGACCTCGATCGCCCGGTCGGGTGAGCGGCTCGACCCCGGGAGCTGACGGCGCGCACCCGTCCAGCCGACCGTCCACCCACAGCTCGACCTGCGGCTCGTAGGGCGGCAGACCCCGCGAGCGGGCCGCGGTGCCGTGACCGAGCGCTGCACCGGGCCGGGCAGCTGAGGGGGCACCGGGAGATCGTCGCTGGACCACGATCCGCGGAGCCGCCCCCGGGCAGAGATGTGGACAGGCCGTCGTCCGGTGGACGACGGCCTGTGAGAGCGCTGG
>JAOPVN010000511.1 GCA_025966175.1 Modestobacter sp.
CAACGCCGTCGGGTGGGGTGTGGGGTTCTACGCCGACGCCGACGACGACGCCGTGCCCCCGCAGCAGCCGGTCCGCTGGCGGTCGGCCAAACCGCTGTGGGGTGACCCGTCCTTCGCGTCCGTCGCGCCGGTGCTGCGCTCGGGCGCCGTGCTCGCGGCGGTCCGGTCGGCCACCGTCGGCATGCCGCTGGAGGAGAGCGCCGCCGCCCCGTTCACCGACGGCCGCTGGCTGCTGTCGCACAACGGCCGGGTGGACCGGTCGGTACTGCCGGCGACCCGGGAGGCCGAGTCGACGGTGGACAGCGCGCTGCTCGCCGGCCTGGTGTTCGCCCGCGGGCTGGACGCGCTGGGCGCCACGGTCATCGAGGTGGCCGCGGCCGACCCGGGCGCCCGGCTCAACCTGCTCGCCGCCGACGGCACCCGCCTGCTGGCCACCACCTGGGGAGACACGCTGTCGGTCCTGGTGACCGAGGCGGGGACGGCGCTGGCCAGCGAGCCGTGGGACGACGACCCGCGCTGGTCCGACGTCCCCGACCGGACCCTCGTCGAGGTCACGCCGGACGGCGTGGCCTGCACACCCCTGACCCCCACCTCGCAGGAGGGCTCGTGACGCTCACGCTCACCGACCACGTCGGCCCGGTCGACGCCGTCACCGCCCTGCGGGCCGACGTGCTGGCCGGGCTGACCGCCACCCCCAAGACGTTGCCGCCCCGGTGGTTCTACGACGAGCGGGGCAGCGAACTGTTCGAGGAGATCACCCGGCTGCCGGAGTACTACCCGACCCGGACCGAGCGGGCGCTGCTCGCGGCACACGCCGGCGAGATCGCCGCCGCGTCGGCGGCCGACACGCTGGTCGAGCTGGGCAGCGGGACGTCGGAGAAGACCCGGCTGCTGCTCGAGTCGCTGGCCGGGGCCGGCACGCTCCGCCGGTTCGTGCCCGTGGACGTCGACCCCTCGGTACTGCGCGCCGCCGGGGCGGCGATCACCGCCGAGCACCCGGACATCGCCGTGGACGCGGTGGTGGCCGACTTCACCACGCACCTGGACGAGCTCCCCCGTGGCGGCCGCCGACTGGTCGCCTTCCTCGGCTCCACGATCGGCAACCTGGAGCCGGGACCCCGGGCCGAGTTCCTGGCCTCCCTCGCCGGCACCCTCGACCCGGGGGACTCCTTCCTGCTGGGCACGGACCTGGTCAAGGACGCCGGCCGTCTGGTCCGCGCCTACGACGACCCCGGCGGCGTCACCGCGGCCTTCAACCGCAACGTGCTGGCCGTGCTCGACCGCGAGCTCGACGCGGACTTCGACCTCGACGCCTTCGAGCACGTCGCGCTCTGGGACGACGAGCACGAGTGGATCGAGATGCGGCTGCGCTCCCGGCAGGCCCAGGTCGTCCACCTGGCCGCACTGGACCTGGAGGTGGACTTCGACGCCGGTGAGGAACTGCGCACCGAGGTCTCTGCGAAGTTCCGCCGCGCCGGCATCGAGCACGAACTGGCCGCGGCCGGCCTGCACCTGACGCACTGGTGGACCGACGAGGCGGGTGACTTCGCCGTCTCCCTGTCCACCCCTGCCGCGTGACCCCGGTGGACTGATCGTGGACTGATCGTGGACTGATCGGAGCCCAGGCGTGGTGCCCTACCGTCGGCACGGTGAACGCGCTCCCCCATGACGACCTCGGCGCCGCTTTTCGGGCCGCCCGCCCGCAGCCGGCCGTCGTCCACCTGAACACCGCCGCCTGCGGCCGGCAGAGCGACCAGGTCCTGGACACGGTGGCCCGGCACGCCCGCAGCGAGGCCGAGGTCGGGGCGTACGTCGCCGAACAGCTCGCCGACGGCCTGCTCCAGCAGGGCCGTTCGGTCCTGGCCGGACTGGTGGGCATGGCAGCCGCCGACGTCGCCTTCACGGAGAGCGCCAGCGCCTCGGTGCGCACCCTGCTCGGCCGCTGGCGGCTGCCGGCCGGCACCCGGGTGGGCGTGCTCCCGGGCGAGTACTGGCACAACCTCGCCGCCCTGCTCGACCGGGGGCTCGTGCCGGTCGTGCTGCCGGCCGACGAGCTCGGCCGGGCGGACCTCGCCGGCATCGAGCGGGTGCTCCGGGAGGACCCGCCGGCGCTGGTGCACGTCACCCTGGTGGCCAGCCACCGCGGCGTCGTCCAGCCCGGGCGCGAGCTCGCCGAGGTGTGCCATGCCGTCGGCGTCCCGCTGGTGCTCGACGTCGCCCAGGCCCTCGGGCACGTCGACTGCGACCTGGGGGCCGACGTCGCCTACGCCCCCGCCCGCAAGTGGCTGGCCGGGCCGCGCGGGGTGGGCTTCCTGGTTCTGCGGCCGTGGATCACCGCCCAGCTGACCCCCGTGACGGGACCGGAGCTCTTCGACGACGGTGGGGAGGGCGTCGACCACGCGCGCTGGTACGAGTCCGGCGACGCGCACATCGCCGGCCGGGTGGGCCTGGTCATCGCGCTCGGCGAGCACCTGGCCGCCGGGCCGGACCGGGTGCGCCGTCGGCTGGCTGGCATCGGCCGGGCGACCCGGGAGCGGCTGGACGGCCGCGGCGGCTGGGCGGTGGTGGAGCCGCTGGACGAGCCGACGGCGATCACCACGCTGCGGCCGCCGGAGGGAACCGACGTCCGGCAGACCGCGGCCCGGCTGCACGCCGAGCACGGGGTGCTGGTGGCGGCGGTGGGGCGGGAGCGCGCGCGGGTCGAGCTGACCGGCCCGGTGCTGCGCGTCTCCCCGCACCTGGACGCCACCCTCGACGACCTCGACACCCTCGCCAAGGCCCTGTGTTGAAGGACCCCGTCCTTCCCACCACCCGCGAGCTCGCGGCGGGGCCCGACACCGGGCCTGGCTACGCGAGGGCGGCCTGCATCCGCTGCGACACCCGGCGGTGGACGGCGAGCTGCTCGTCCAGCCCCGGGTGCACCACCGCGCCGTCGTCCACCACGAGCCGGCCGCCGACGACCGTCTGCCTCGCCGACACCGGGCCGCAGCGCAGCCACGCCTCGACCGGGTCCGACAGCGCGCCGGCGAACCGCACACCCTCCAGCGACCACACCGCCAGGTCACCGCACGCGCCGACGGAGAGCTGCCCGATCTCCCCGGTCCGGCCCAGGCACGCGGCGCCGCCGCGGGTGGCGATCTCCAGGGCGTCCCGCGCGGACATCGCCGCGGCGCCGTGCCGGAGCTTGCCCTGCAGCATCGCCGTGCGGGCCTCCAGCCACAG
>JAOPVN010000535.1 GCA_025966175.1 Modestobacter sp.
TCAGGAACCGGTCCAGGCTGGGAGCGATGGTCCGCTCCTCGAGCTCAGGGTCGAGGATGACCATCAGTTCGTAGTGACGCACGGAGAACCCCACCTCCTCTGGTCTCAGCGGCCGCAGTACATCTGCAGCAGGAGGGTCGTACACGCGTCGCACGTCCCGACCGGAGCCCGCAGGATGCAGGCAGTAAGCGGGACGCGCACTGGACAGGCTACCAGCGCCCCGATCAGCGGGAAGCGCGCTGTGCGCGGTGACTGCGCACGAGGGCCGAGGAGGCCCCGGCCAGGGCGATGACCGCGAGCAGCGCGGGCACGCTGAGCGCCGGCGACGACAGGTCCGCGGAGTCGGCCGCGACATCGACTCCCGCGCCGTCATCGGCCAGGGGCCTGCCCAGCCCGGCCAGCTGACCGAAGGTCGGGACGGTGGCGCCGTCGTAGTTGCCGGCGACACCTCCGCTGCCGGACGTGGTGCCCACGTAGCCCCGCCCCGGGACGGAGAACTGCGAGACGTCGAACGCCCCACCGGCGTCCCCGGTCGGCACCATCTGCGCGGTGCCGGTGGGGGTGCCGTAGCTGTAGCTCGTGCCGGCCGGCGGGACGGCTGGGTCGTTCGCCGGCGGTGCCGCCGGGAGGTCGCCCGGCTGCGGCTGCGCCCCGGGGGGCGTCGGGACGGGGAGCGGCTGGGCGCCCGGCACCGGGACGTTGACCTGCGGCAGCTGCGGCAGGTTGGCCGAGGGCAGGTTGGGCAGCGGCAGCAGGGTGTTGACGACGAAGGGGGACGGCACCGGGAGGGGCGGCAGCGCCTTGGTGACGGCGTCGGTCACCGCCGCGGTGAGCGAGGAGCCGCTGTCCATCCGGTAGGTGTAGGTGATCGAGCAGGTGACGCAGCTCTGCGCGAACTTCTCGCTCACCGACGCCCCGGCCGGCAGCGGCTTGGTGCCCGACGGCAGCCGCAGCGTGACGTCGGTGTGCACGGTGACGTTCACCAGCGAGGGGAGCAGCCCACCGGCGCCACCGACCTGGACCGGCTTGTCCTGGATCTCGTTGACGAACGTGACGGTGCCGTTGGCGTCGACCGAGACCACCGGCGGGGTGAGATCGCGGATGGCGACCGTGACGGCCGGGTCCGCGCTCGCGGTCGGTGCCACCAGCACCGAGCCGCCCAGGGCCGCCAGCCAGCCGAGCACGGCCACAGCGACCGATCGCCGTGCCGTCCTCCGGATCACACCGTTGCGCATGCGGCTCTGCACGCTCCACCTCCAGGTCGTGGCTGACGCCCGTTACCCACCGAGCGTGCCCCCCATCACACTGTCAACGATCATGTGACCTGGGCGATACGCCTGACGGGTGAAATCTCCGGCGAACTACTGTCACCGGGTGGCTGAGCAGCTGATCGGCGTGCACGTGGGACCGGGCCTGACCGAGGCCAACGAGCTGCTGGACGGCGGCCCGCTGGCCCGCGCCGCGGAGATGGACGCCGACGCCGTCCAGGTGTTCCTCGCCGACCCGCAGGGCTGGAAGGCGCCGAAGCCCCGGCCGGACGCCGAGGCGCTGCTCGGCTCCGACGTCGCCGTCTTCGTGCACGCCCCCTACGTGCTCAACGTCGCCTCGACGAACAACCGGATCCGCATCCCCAGCCGCAAGCTGCTGGGCCAGCATGCCGCGGCCTCGGCCGCGATCGGCGCGCGCGGCATGGTCGTGCACGGCGGTCACGTGCTGGCGAAGGACGACCCGGCCGCGGGCGTGGACAACTGGCGCAAGACCTTCGCGCGGCAGGCCGACGACGGCGGCTTCGGCATCCCGGTGCTGATCGAGAACACCGCGGGCGGGGACAACGCCATGGCCCGCGAGCTGGACGCCGTCGCCCGGCTGTGGGAGGCCGTCGGCGAGTTCGGCGCCGGCTTCGTGCTGGACACCTGCCACGCCTGGGCCGCCGGGTGGGATCTCGGCCGGGTGGTGGACGACGTCCGGGCGATCACCGGGCGGATCGACCTGGTGCACCTGAACAACAGCCGCGACCCCGCGGGCTCCGGCCGGGACCGGCACGCGCCGCTGACGTCGGGGGAGATCCCGCTGGAGCTGCTGGTCGGCGTCGCGCGCGCGGCCGGGGCCCCCGTCGTCCTGGAGACCCCCGGCGACACCGCGGGTCACGCCGAGGAGATCGAGCTCCTCCGGCGCACATTGCGAGCCTGACGGGCCGCACCGCGTTCAGGAACCGTGCCCCCGCGCCGCTGAGCCGCTTCGTCGCTCCTCGCGGGACCCTGCGGGCCGCACTCGTCGGGACAGGGAGAACCTGTCGGGGGTCTGGTCGAGGACGCCGCCGGCCGGGTCGTCGGTGCCGGGCCAGCTGCGGCGGACGAGGTCGGCGTCGGGGTCCCAGACGTCCCGCACGACCAGCGCCATGAGGACGACGAGGGCGACGTCGCGCAGCCCGACGGCGAAGTAGAACCACTCGACGTCCACACCTCGGTTGTCCGCGCCGAGGTAGTACAGCATCGTCAGCACCCAGACCAGCGCCTCCGTGGCCTGCCAGAGGAGCAGCGCGCGCCACCGCGGCCGGGCCAGCACCGCCAGCGGGAGCAGCCACAGCGCGTACTGCGGGCTGTAGACCTTGTTCAGCAAAAGAAAGGCCGCCACCAGCAGGAAGGCAAGCTGGGGGACGCGCGGCCGCAGCGGTGCCGCCAGCGCCAGCCAGCCCACCGCGAGCGCCGACAGCACCAGCAGCACCGCGACGGTGGCGTTGAGCACCGACGGCGTCTGCCCCTCAGCCAGCGGCCCGTCCAGGAACCCCGGCCGGTAGTGGAGGGCGATCGCCCAGATGCTCTCCGGATTGGCCGGGCGGGTGTCGTTGAGGGTGAAGAAGCGGGCCCAGTTCTCCGGCGCGAGGACGGCGATGGGCAGGTCGACGACCAGCCAGGCGAGCCCGGCGCTGACCGCGGTGGTCAGCCAGGCCCGCAGTCGCCCGGCCCGCAGGCACAGCACGAAGAGTGCCCCGATCACCAGCACCGGATAGAGCTTCGCTGCGATGCCCAGCCCGAGCAGCACGCCGGCGAGCACCGGATGGCGCCGGGCCCAGGCCCACATGCCCAGCGTGGTGAGCGCGACGGCGAGCAGGTCCCAGTTGTTGAAGGCGTACATCAACAGCACGGGGGAGAGCCCCATCATCGCGGCGTCCCAGGGCCGCCGGCCGGTGAGCCCGAGGACGCCGCGGGTGACCACCAGGGCCAGCAGCGACAGCAGCAGGCAGGTGACGACGTAGTAGGTCTGCACCGGGACGGCGTCCGGCAGCGGGCCGATCCCGGCCGCGAGGCTGTCGTAGCCGCGGGCGATGACGGCGGCCAGCTGCATGAGCCCGCCGGTGAGCACCGGGTACTCGACGGGGGAGTCCAGGTAGGGCACCTGGCCGGTGTCCAGGCCGTGGATCCCGAAGAGCGGGACGGCGTCGTTGTAGCAGAGGTGCGTGTACTGCTTCGAGCCCGTCCAGTTGCCGTCCGAGCAGGGTGCCTGCTTGGCCCAGGCCACGCTGAGCACCAGCACGGTGAAGAGCAGGCACACCCGCAGCGGCGTCCAGAACACGGCGCGGCCGGTGACCGCGTGCCGGCCCCAGGGACCTCCGACGGCCTCGCTGGCCTGCACTGCGGCCGGGTCGGTCCAGGTCGGGACCACGCGGTCCGGCCACGGTGGCGCCGCCACCTGCGGCACGACGCTGGTCGTCCGCGCAGACACCTCGGGCCCGCCCCCCGGCTGATCGGCCGGGACGGACGGGCCCGTCGGTGTCGCGCTCACGCGTCGAGTCTGCCTCGCGCCGTCAGTCGTTCGGCTGTCCGCCCCCCTGGCCCAGGCAGGCCGGCAGGGAACCCACCCCACACGTCGCGTCGGCCGGATTCGCGCTGGTCGACGTCGCCGCAGTGGAGGAGGTGACCGGGGCCTGACTGGTGGTCGGAGCCGGGGCCTGACTGGTGGTCGGAGCCGGGGCCTCGCGGGTGGTCGGAGCCGGGGCCTCGCGGGTGCTCGCCGGGGCCTCGGTGGTCTCCTCGGCGACGCCCTTGCCGGTGTCGCCCTTGACGAGCGCCTTGCTCGGCAGGGTCTCCTCGGGCGTGCCGGCCAGCACGGTGTCCATGAACTCCTGCCAGATGGCGCCCGGCAGGCCGGAGCCGAAGATGATCTTCCCCTGGGCGTTGACGATCGGGTCCCGCCCGTCCGTGCCCATCCAGACCGCGGTCGACATGGACGGGGTGTAGCCGACCATCCAGGCGTCGGAGTTGTCCTGGTCGTTCGAGCCGACCGTTCCGGTCTTGCTGGCCACCGGCCGGTCGCCGTCCAGGGAGCGCTTCGAGTAGGCCGCCACGCCCTCCAGGGCGAAGGTGACGTCGCTGGCCACGTCGGCCGGGACCGCCTGCCGGCCCGGCTCCCCGGTGTTGCTCAGCAGCACACCGCCCGCGCTGTCGGTCACCTGGCTGACGAAGTACGGGTTCCGCTCGATCCCGCCGGCCGCGAAGGTGGCGAAGCCGTGCGCCTGGTCGATCGGCCGCATCTCGTACTCGCCGATGCCGATGCCACCACCGGTGAAGCCCTGGTCGTTGGCGAAGGTCCGGGCCCCCTCGAGGTTCCCCGACTGCCACGTGTCGCCCAGGCCGGTCGCGGCCAGCGCCGTGGTGCGCACCGATTCCGCGCCCACCTCGTAGGCGAGCCCGTAGAAGGTGGTGTTGAGCGACCGGGTGATCGCCTCCTTGAGCGTGCAGGCCGCGCACTGGGCGTTGCCGGAGTTGCGCACCGGCGCCGGCCGGTCGGGGAAGGTCTGCGGCGAGGTGCCGTCCCGGCGGGCGTCGACGCTGATCCCGTCGCCCAGCGCGGTCGCCAGCACATAGGGTTTCATCGACGAGCCGGGCTGCCGCTGGGCCTGGGCGTAGTCGAACCCACCGCCGGCCGCCCCGCCGTAGTAGGCGAGCACGGCCCCGGTCCGCGGGTCGATCGACACGAGGGACTGGCGCAGCACGTCCACCGGCTCCCCGGTCATCACGTCGTTGACCGCGGCGACCGCGGCGTCCTGGTAGCCCTTGTTCACCGTGGTGGTGATCCGGAGGCCGCCCGCCTCGATCTGCTGGTCGGTGTAGTTGCGGGCCTTCAGCTCCTGCTTGACCTGCGTGACGATCAGACCTTCGGGACCCGTCGGCATGCCCAGGCCGCTGCCGGTCTTGGGCAACACGGGCGGGTACACCATCGCGGCCCGGGCGCCGGCGTCGATCCAGCCCTCCCCGGCCATCCCGTCCAGCACTCGACCCCAGCGGTCCTTGGCCTCCTCGGGATGGGCCTCGGGGTCGTAGTAGCTGGGGCTGCGCACCAGCACGGCCAGCACGGCGGACTGCTCGGCGGTCAGCTGCGCGGCCGGGACACCGAAGTAGGTGTTTGCCGCCGCCTCGATGCCGTAGGCGCCGCGGCCGAAGTAGATGGTGTTGAGGTAGTTCTGGAGGATCTGGTCCTTCGAGTACTCGTTGTCCAGCTTGATCGCGAGGAAGAGCTCCTTGAACTTGCGGCTGAACGTCTGGTCGGAGCTCAGGAACGCGTTCTTCACGTACTGCTGGGTGATCGTGGAGCCACCCTGGGTCGAGCCACCGGTCAGGTTGTTCCAGGCGGCCCGCAGGATGCCGGTGAAGGAGAGGCCCGGGTCGTTGTAGAAGGTCCGGGTCTCCGCGGCCAGGAGCGCGTTGCGGGCCGGCTCGGAGATCTCGGCC
>JAOPVN010000536.1 GCA_025966175.1 Modestobacter sp.
CGAGGCCGCGCTGGCCGTACGGCTGCGCGCGGCCGCCGCGGCGGCGCTGATCTAGACCGGGTGCGGAGCCGGCGGGGTCTCCTGGCCGGGCTCGGCGGCGTCGAGCGCCGGGGGCAGCATCGGTGGCGTCGGCTGACCGAGCAGCCGCTCCGCCTCGTCGACCTCCAGCGGCTCGGCGAACAGGTAGCCCTGGGCGAAGTCGCACCGCTCGGCCCGCAGCAGGTCGCGCTGCGCCGTCGTCTCGACGCCCTCGGCGACGACCTCCAGGCGCAGCGTGCGTCCCAGCTGGACCAGCCCGTGCACGATCGCCGCGTCGTCGGGCGAGCCGTCGAGCAGGCTGACGAACGAGCGGTCGATCTTCAGCACGTCGACGTCGAACTCGCGCAGGTAGCTCAGCGACGAGTAGCCGGTGCCGAAGTCGTCCAGCGCGAGTCGCACGCCGAGCGCGCGCAGCTCGGCGAGCCGCTCGGCCACCGCGCCCGGATCGGTGACCAGTGCGGTCTCGGTGACCTCCAGGATCAGCGAGGACGGCGCGATGCCGCTCTCGTTCAAGGCTTCGGCGACGTGCCGCAGGAGCGTGCCGCCGGCCAGCTGTCGGGCGGACACGTTGACCGCCATCGACAGCGGCCAGTCCGGGTGCGCCCGCTGCCAGCGGGCCGCGGTGCGGGTCGCCTCGATGAGCGCCCAGCGGCCGATCGGCACGATGTCCCCGGAGTCCTCCGCGATCGGGACGAACCGGTCCGGACCCACCGCGCCCAGCGTCGGGTGCTGCCAGCGCAGCAGCGCCTCGAAGCCGACGACCCGCTCGGTCTGCAGGTCCACCACCGGCTGGTAGGTCAGCCGCAGCTGCCCGGCGTCCAGCGCGTTGCTCAGTTCCCGTTCCAGTTCGATCCGCTCCAGCGCCGCGGCGCGCATCGCCGGGTCGAAGACGACCCACTGCGCGCGGCCGCCGGCCTTGGCCCGGTACATCGCGATGTCGGCGTCCCGGAAGAGCGACAGCGGGGTGGCGTCGGGCTCGGCGACGACGATGCCGATGCTGGCCCCCACGGTCACCCGGTGGCCGTCCAGGTCGACCGGCTCGGTGATCACCTCGAGCAGTCGTTGGGCGAGGGTGGCGGCCTCCGGCAGGCCGCCGTGGGTGTCGTCGACCAGGACGGCGAACTCGTCGCCGCCCAGCCGGGCCACGGTGTCCGCCGCGCGGACGACGCCGAGCAGCCGGCCGGCGATGGTGCGCAGCAGCTCGTCGCCGGCCAGGTGCCCGACGCTGTCGTTGACGTCCTTGAAGCCGTCCAGGTCCAGGCAGAGCACGATCGGCGTGCTGCCGTTGCGCCCGGCCCGCCGCAGCGCCTGCTCGGTGTGGTCGAGGAACAGCGAGCGGTTGGCCAGGCCGGTGAGGCCGTCGTAGAAGGCCTGGTGGGCGAGCTCCTGCTCGGCCAACTTGCGGGCGGTGATGTCGTAGAGGCTGACGACGACGCCGCCGACGTCGGGGTCGCCCAGCAGGTTCACCGCACGACCGCCCAGCCAGAAGGTGGCCCCGTCCGGGCGTCGTCCCTCGAGCTCGAGCTCGAGCGGGACCCCGGGCAGGGCGGCGCTGCGGGCCAGCAGCAGCTGGGTCGTCGCCGGGTCGCCACCGACCTGTCCCACCAGCTCGGCCAGCTGCAGGCCGGCCGTCGCCGGCACGCCGAAGGACCGGGACAGCGAGCTCGAGTCGGCCGTCAGCCGGCCGTTGACGTCGACCACCGCGACTGCGTCCGAGGAGTTGACCGCCAGCGCCTCCGAGCGCCGTGCCTGCGACCGCACGGCCGCCCACGCACGCTCGCCGTCCAGGGCCACCAGCCGGGTCCGGAGGGTGCTCAGCAGCAGCAGCACGCCCCAGACCGCCACGCCGGGGAGGGGGTTGACGTCGTCGCCGCGCTCCCAGGCGACGACCTCGACCAGGGCAGGCGCGGTGAAGGGGAGGACGGTGAGGGCCATCCGCCAGGGGCCGTGGCCTGGTCCCTGCCGGGAGTTGGGGTCGTCCCCGCGGGACTGCGGCACCCACGGCACGACCGCCATCAGCACCAGCCCGACCAGAAAACAGACCGCCGGCCAGCCCGTGGCGATGCCGGAGGAGGTGGCGTGCAGCCGACTGACGTCGGCCACCAGCCAGCACAGCGCGCCGGCCAGCAGCAGCGCCGCGACGACCCGCACCCGGCCGCGGAGGACGACGCGCCAGGCGACCAGGCCGACGAGCGTGCCGTCGAGCACCGGGTAGGCGATCTGGACCAGCTGGCTGACGACGCCGGCGCCCTGGCCGGCCAGGGCGGCTGCGATGGAGCTCTGGTCGACGACCAGCAGGGCCACCGCGAGTGCCGCTGAGCCGTCCAGCAGCGTGTACAGCCGCGCGCCGGGCCGGCGCCGGCCGCCGAAGTGGCCGGTGAGCGTGGCGGCGACGAAGGCGGCGTACCCGGCCAGCCAGGCGACGTCGGCCACCGACACGTCCGGAGCGGAGCCGGTCACCGAGACGGTGACCTGCCAGAGGACGTCGCCCGCCGCGACGAGCGCCAGGCTGATGGGCACCCACGGGATGCGGCCACGGCGGTTCTGCGGTCGGCGGCGGTCGCCCAGCCAGGCGAGCACCGCGCACCCGACGCTCACGACCACGTGTGCCCAGCCGGCGGCCTCGCTGCCGGGAGCGGCCACCACCGTGACGAGGCAGAGCAGCAGCACGCCGACGAGCGCGCCCGGGCCGACCGCGGACCGGGACCGGCGCGGTGGCCGGGCGCGCGCAGAGGCAGCGCCGGCAGTGCTCACCGAGACGACTTCGGCCGAAGCGGGCCCGATCTACACCCGGGCGCGGCTGCTCGCCCATTCCGAGTGATGATCGTCAGTCCTCCAGAGCGGCCTGGAAAGCGGCGAGCTTCGCCTGGGTCTCGGCGAGCTCGGCGATCGGGTCGGAGCCGGAGACGATCCCGCAGCCGGCGAACAACCGGGCCTGCCGACCCTCGTCGGCCCCGGTCAGCTGGGCGCAGCGCAGCGCCAGCCCGAACTCGCCGTCGCCGCGGGAGTCCAGCCAGCCCACCGGACCGGCGTACCGGCCGCGGTCCATGCCCTCCAGCTCGCCGATCACCCGGGCGGCGCTGGGGGTCGGGCTGCCGCAGACGGCGGCGGTGGGGTGCACGGCGCCGACCAGCTCGAGCAGTCCGGTGCGGTCGCCGTCCCGCTGCCGACCGTGCACGTCGCTGGCCAGGTGCCGGACGTTGGGCAGGGTGAGCACGTCCGGGCGCACCGGGACGTGCAGCTCGTCGACGAACGGCCGCAGCGCGTCGGCGAGGCTGGTGACGGCGTAGGCGTGCTCGGCGTGGTCCTTGACCGACTCCTCGAGACCCGCAGCCAGGCGGTCGTCGTCCGCCCCGGCGCCCCGGGGGGCGGTGCCGGCGAGCACCCGGGCGTCGAGCTGGCGACCGGTGCGGCGCAGCAGCAGCTCCGGAGTGGCGCCGAGGAGGCCCTCCACCGCGAAGGTCCAGGTGTCGGGGAAGCGCTCGGCCAACCGCAGCAGCAGGCGACGGGGGTCCAGCGGCCGGTCGGCGCTCACCAGCAGATCGCGGGCCAGCACGACCTTGTCCAGCTCGCCGGCGTCGATGCGCGCCACGGCAGCCGCGACCGCGCCGCACCAGGCGACCGGGTCCAGGGCGCCGTCGGCGTAGGCCAGCCGGCCGATGGAGGTGGCCGCCTCCTGCGGCGAGGTCTCCACGACGGCGCGGTCCTCGTCGGCGTCACCGGTGACGGTCACCCAGGTCTGGCCGTCGCGCCGGCCGACGACGACCTCGGGGACGACGAACACCGACGTCCCCGCCGCCGGGTCGAACGCGATCGACGCGAAGACGACGGGGCCGGACCCCGGGACGCCGACCGGGTCGTGGGCCTCGGTGCGGGCGCAACGGTCGGCCCACCAGGCGGCGGCCTCGGTGAGCGCGTCGGGACCCGACACCTCGAGCCGGTCGGCCTCGCCCCAGCCGACCAGGCCCTCACCCCGGCGGACCCAGGCCAGCGCGCCCTCGGCGGGCAGCAGGGTGAGCAGCGGGGTGCGGCGGGGGCCGAACGGGGTGGTGGTGACGGCCGCCGCGTTCATCGCCTCGCTCGTCGCGGCTGCCATGGTCACCGCTCCAGGGTAGGAGGCCCGCAGGTAGCGTCGCCGACGTGGCAACCGGTGGACGACCTGAGGCGGCGGGGATGCGGGCGGGGCTGGACAAGCGCCCGGCCGAGGTCGCGGCGATGTTCGACCGGGTCGCCGGCCGCTACGACGTGACGAACACCGTGCTCTCCGGTGGGCTGGACGCCGGGTGGCGGCGGGCCACCCGGGAGGCGCTGGGTGCCCGGCGGGGGTCGACGGTGCTCGACGTCGCGGCCGGGACGGCGGTCTCCACCGTCGAGCTCGCCGCCGGTGGCGTGCACGCGATCGCCTGCGACTTCTCCCAGGGGATGTTGAAGGCCGGTGCCTCGCGGCCGGTCCCCAAGGTCGCCGGGGACGCGATGGCGCTGCCGCTGGCCGACGAGAGCGTGGACGGCGTCGTCATCTCCTTCGGGCTGCGCAACGTCGCCGACCCGCAGGTGGCCATGCGGGAGTTCCACCGGGTGACCCGCCCCGGCGGGACGCTCGTGGTCTGCGAGTTCTCCAGCCCGGTGTGGGGGCCGTTCCGCACCGTGTACAGCGAGTACCTGATGCGGGCGCTGCCGCTGATCGCCCGGGCGGTGAGCAGCAACCCGGAGGCCTACGTCTACCTGGCCGAGTCGATCCGGGCGTGGCCGTCGCAGCCCGAGCTGGCGCAGTGGATGCAGGGGGCGGGCTGGGCGGACGTCGCCTGGCGCAACCTCACCGGCGGGGTCGTCGCCCTGCACCGCGCCACCCGCGCCACCCGCGCCACCCGCGCCACCCGCGCCTGAGCGTCAGTCGACCAGCACGGCCGTGAGGACCGCATCGGGCTGCCGGAAATCCACAGCGGTGGTCTCGGACAGCCCCGCCCGCAGGATCAGCGCCTTCCACAGCGCCCAGCCTCGTCCCCGCGCCCAGGTCTCCTCGTCCAGGTCGAGCCCCGCACGGAAGGCGCTTCGGCTCTCCCCGGAGAAGGCGGTCCAGGCGATCGCCAGGTCGCAGGCGGGATCACCGACTCCGGACGTGCCGAAGTCGAGGACGGCGCTGAGCCGGCCGTCGCGGAGCAGCAGATTGCCCAGGGCTACGTCGCCGTGGAACCAGCGCGGGGTGTGCGGCCAGGTCGAGGACAGGGCGCGCTCCCACACGGCAGTCACCGCGTCGCGGTCGATCGCGTCGCCCAGCAGCTCGATCGCGCGCCTCGTCTCGCTGTCGTAGCGGTCGAGCGGGGCGCCGCGGAAGAAGTTGTGTGGACCCGGTAGCGGGCCGGCGGTGACTCCACCCGCTGCAGGGCAGCGAGGAAGCCGGCCAGGTCGGTGGCGAACGGGGTCAGATCAGCGACGGACGACGTCCCGGCGTCCGCTTCGTCGAGCCACCGGTAGACCGACCACGGGAACGGGTAGCCCGTGCCGGGCGAGCATCTCGTCGCCCAGCCGGAACGTCCGGTTGTCCCAGCCGCTGTGCGGTACCGGGGCGATGGGCAGGGAGGCCCAGGCCGGGAACTGCCCAGCGATCAGGCGCTGCACCAGTGCCGTGTCGATCGAGAGCCCGTCCACGGCGTCAACCTGCCCGTACCGCGTCCGTACCGCGTCCGCGCGGCCACCGGTTTTCCGCCCCTGCCTGGCTAGGGCACGTTCCGTGCCGCGACTGGTGCTGCTGAACGGACCGCTCGGGATCGGGAAGTCGACGCTGGCGCTGCGGTACGTCTAGGACCACCCGCTGGCGTTC
>JAOPVN010000189.1 GCA_025966175.1 Modestobacter sp.
CGGGGTCGGCGTCGACGAGGGTGAGGAAGGCCGCGACCTCGTCGGGATGCGACAGGACGTTGTCGATCACCAGCAGGCCGCCCGGGCGCAGCACCCGCACCGGATGCGGCCACCAGTCCTCGTACTCGCTGCGTTCGGAGTCGAGGAAGACGACGTCCTGGCTGCCGTCGGGCAGTTCGCGCAGCGCCTGGCCGCCGTCGGCGCAGCGCAGCTCGACCCACTCGTCGAGTCCCGCCTGGCGGAGCGTTCCGGCGGCCGTGGCCTGCCCGTCGGCGTCCAGGTCGACGCTGAGCACCCGGCCCCCGGTGGCCCGTACGGCATCGGCCAGCCACAGGGTCGAGTAGCCGTTGGAGGTGCCGACCTCCACGACGCTGCGCGCGCCCATGGCGCGCAGCACGACCCCGAGCAGGGCAGCGGCGTCCGGCTCCAGGTTCCGCCGCCGGCGCAGCCGGTCGGGTTCGGCGGCGTCGTGCTCGACGCCGTCGGCGTACAGCGCGTCGGCGATGCGCCGGACTGCGTCGTCCATCAGTGGCCCTCCTCGGTCACCCGGGTGGTCGTGGGGATCATGCACCCGGCCTCCTTAGGCTGCGGTCATGGCCGACTCCCTACGCAGCGTGCTGCGCACCCCGGCTGGGCCGGTGACGCTCGCCGAGCTGGACCCGCGCGCGACCCCGCAGGCGCCCGGGGACAAGGAGCACACCCGCGCGGCGATGGCGGCCGAGGGTCGGCAGCTGGCCGAGCTGCAGGAGCGGCTCTACGCCGAGGGTGCGACCGGTGGCCGGCGCCGGGTGCTGCTCGTGCTGCAGGGGATGGACACCAGCGGCAAGGGTGGTGTCGTGCGGCACGTCGTCGGCGTCGTCCAGCCTCCGGGCGTCGCGTACACCGCCTTCAGGCGCCCGACCCCGGAGGAGCAGGCGCACGGCTTCCTGTGGCGCATCCGCCGCGCCCTGCCCGCGCCCGGGGTGCTGGGGGTGTTCGACCGCTCGCACTATGAGGACGTGCTGGCCGGTTCGGTGCGCGGGCTGGTGGGACCCGCGGTGGTCGAGCGGCGGTTGCGGGAGATCGTCCGGTTCGAGCGCCAGCTGGCCGACGACGGCGTCGCCCTGGTGAAGGTCTTCCTGCACCTGAGCCCGTGGGAGCAGAAGGAGCGGCTGCTGGCCCGGCTCGACGACTCGGCCAAGCGGTGGAAGTTCGACCCGGCCGACCTCGACGACCGCGCGCTGTGGCCGGCCTACCAGCGCGCTTACGAGACGGTCCTGGGGCGCACGGACACCGACGCCGCGCCTTGGTACGTCGTCCCCAGCGACCGGAAGTGGTACCGGAACTGGGCGGTGGGCCGGCTGCTGCTGGAGACGCTCGCCGACCTGGACCCTCGCCTCCCCGAGCCCTCCTACGACCTCGCCGAGCAGCGGGACCGGCTGATCGAGGAGCACCCGTTCAGCTGAGCCCGGCCCCACGGCGGACCCGGGCATCCAGTGCCTGGGTGAACAGCCAGCCCGCGATCAGCACCAGGTGGAGCAGGAACAGCCAGAACCCGACCGCGGCGACGCCGCCCACGACGGTGAGCCCACCGAACGGGGCGCCCAGGTCCAGCGGCAGGGACAGGAAGAACACGAACCCCTGCAGGAAGCCGGACAGCGAGGCGGCGGTGAGCAGTGCGCCGACGACCACGGCCCGCCAGCGCAGCCGGCCGGCGGCGATGACCCGGAACACCCAGATCAACGGCAGGGTCAGCGCGGCGAGCACGGCGTAGTAGCCCGCCGCGAACCCGCCGACCGCCGCGCCGGCCCCCGGGGTGTCCGCGAGGTCGGCGAGCAGCCGGCCGACCAGCAACAGCGGGTAGAGCAGCAGTGGGGCCAGCAGCAGCAGAGGGAGGGAGAGCAGTCGGCCCCGCCAGGCGGTGAACCGGTCGGTGGCCGGACTGAACCGCAGCAGCGCCCGGCGGATCCCCTCCCCGTACAGCGAGATGGGCAGTACCGTCAGCACCGCCTCGAGCACGCTGAGGTCGGTACCGGCACCGGCCAGCCGGGCCAGCGCGTCGGGAGCTCCCAACTGGGAGGGCAGCACCTCGGCGAGCCGCGCGGTGAGCTCTCGGACGGTCCCCGGGCTGGTCACCCAGCTGGTCAGCGCCAGCGACAGGACCAGCACCGGGACGACGGCGATCCCGGCGTAGAAGGTGAGCCCCGCGGCGATCAGCGCGGTGTCCCGCCCCCGCAGCCGCTCCCGGATCGTGGTCAGCAGGTCGCGCGCCTCGCTCGCCACCTGCACCGGCTCATGCCACCAGGGATCAGGCGGCCCCGCGCGCTGAGTCCGCTGGATCACAAGTTCCGCACAGAATCCGTTGACTTCTGCTCATGCGGGGCAATAGTGTGCCGACGTCACTCCGAAGGAAGGGGCCGCAACGATGCGTCTCGGTTACCACAGCATCACCTGGGGTGGGGTCGTCGGCGCCCCTCAGGGGGTCACCAGCATCAAGGACCTCTTCTACCTGTCCCACGGCTCCGTCCCGGACGCGGTCCGCGACATCGGCGCGGTCGGATACGAGGGCGTCGAGGTGTTCGACGGCAACCTGGCCGCGTTCGCCGACCGGCCCGAGGAGCTCACCGACGTCCTCGCGGAGACCGGCATCGAGCTGGTGAGCGTCTACACCGGCGCCAACTTCGTCTACGCCGACGTGCTGCCCGACGAGATGCACCGCATCCGCACCGCCTGCGAGCTGGCCGCCCGGTTCGGTGCCTCGCGGCTGGTGGTCGGTGGTGGCGCCCGCCGCGCCGCCGGCACCACCGACGAGGACTACGACCGCCTGGGCTCGGGCCTGGACTCGGTGGTCGACCTCGCCGCCGAGCACGGCCTGGAGGCCAGCTACCACCCGCACCTGGGCACCATCGTGGAGAGCCCGGACGAGCTGGACCGCCTGATGGAGCGCAGCCGGATCGGCTTCTGCCCCGACACCGCCCACCTGGCCGCCGGCGGCGGAGACCCCGCTGCCGCGATCCGCAAGTACGCGGACCGGCTCCGGCACGTGCACCTCAAGGACCTCTCCCGGAAGACCGGCGAGTTCCTCCCGCTCGGTGCCGGTGACCTGGACCTGGCCGACATCGTCCGCGCGGTCTCCGAGACCGACTACGACAGCTGGCTGGTCGTCGAACTGGACTCCTACGACGGCGACCCCCGGGCCGCCGCCGAGCAGAGCCTCACCCACCTCCGTCAGCTCCTCGCCGACGCAGGCGTCTGATCCCCGGCGCCTCCTCGCGGCGCCGTCGTTCCGCCCGCACGTCCCCCGCTACTCCGTCTCACCGAAGAGAGAGAGCACATGAAGCGACGTCCTCTGCGACGCCTCGGCGCCGTTCCCCTCCTGACGGCCACCGTCGTGGCCCTCGTCCTGTCCGGCTGTTCCTCAGCCAGCAGCGGCTCCTCCAACGGCGGGGGTGACGTCAACCAGGCCGCCGTGGACAAGGCCGATGCCGCACTCAAGGCCCTCGAGGGCCAGGTGCTCAGCACCGGCCCGAACGGCGAGGCGGCGTCCTCGGTCGATGAGGTCAAGCTGAGCGACGCGCAGCTCGCCCAGGTCCAGGCCATGGGCGCGAAGGCCGCCATCGTCATGCACTACGGCGGCAACGACTGGAGCACCGCCCAGGTCGACGGCCTGCAGTCGGAGTTCAAGCGGTTGGGGATCCAGGTCGTCGCGACCACCGACGCCGACTTCAAGCCCGAGAAGCAGGTCTCCGACATCGAGACCGTGATGACGCAGAACCCCAACGTCATCGTCTCCATCCCCACCGACCCGGTGGCCACCGCCAGCGCGTACCGGGCCGCGGCTCAGGCCGGCGCCAAGCTCGTGTTCATGGACAACGTCCCCGACGGCTTCAAGGCCGGCCAGGACTACGTCTCGATGGTCTCCGCCGACAACTACGGCAACGGCGTGGTCTCCGCGCACCTGCTGGCCCGCAGCCTCGGCGGCTCGGGCAAGGTCGGCGTGATCTACCACAACGCCGACTTCTTCGTGACCAAGCAGCGGTACGACGGGTTCAAGAAGACGGTCGAGGACCAGTACCCCGACATGCAGATCGTCGCCGACCAGGGCATCGCCGGTCCGGACTTCGCCGGTGACGCGCAGGCCGCGGCCAACGCCATGCTGAGCCAGCACCCCGACCTGGACGCCATCTGGGCCGTCTGGGACGTGCCGGCCGAGGGTGTGCTCGCCGCCGCTCGGGCCGCCGGCCGGACCGACCTGAAGGTCGCCACCCAGGACCTCGGGCTCAACGTCGCCATCGCGCTGGCCAAGAACGAGCTGGTCGTCGGCCTCGGCGCCCAGCGACCGTTCGACCAGGGTGTCACCGAGGCGCGGCTCGCCGCGCTGTCCCTGCTGGGCCAGCCGACCCCGGCGTACGTGGCCCTGCCGGCGCTGCCGGTCGACCACAAGAACGTGCTGGACGCCTGGAAGCAGGTCTACCACTCCGACCCGCCGTCGACGCTCGCCGACAGCTACAAGGACTGAGTTCGCTCCATGACCCAGGTGGGGGAGACTGCGGCGTCCCGGCTCGACAGCCGGGACGCCGCGGTGCGGATGCGGGGCATCTCCAAGTCCTTCGACGGTGTGCGGGTCCTCACCGACGTCGACTTCGAGGTGCGCCGCGGTGAGGTGCACGCACTGGCCGGCGGCAACGGCGCCGGCAAGTCGACGCTGATGAAGATCCTGCAGGGCGTCTACTCACTCGACGCCGGCGAGATCGAGATCGACGGCCGCCCGGTGCAGCTGTCCAGCATCCAGGACGCCCGCGCGGCCGGCATCGGGATGGTCTTCCAGGAGTTCAGCCTGGTCCCCACGCTCACCGTCGCGCAGAACATCGCGCTGGGGTCCGAGCCGCTGGGCCGGGCCGGTCTGATCCGGGACCGGGAGGCCGTGCGCCGGGCGCGCGAGGTGTTCGCCGACATGCAGGTGGACGTCGATCCCCGCGCCACGGTCGGGGAGCTGGGCACCGCCTACTGGCAGCTCACCGAGATCGCCAAGGCGCTGTCCCAGCAGGCTCGCGTGCTGATCATGGACGAGCCGACCGCCAGCCTGGCCAAGCACGAGGCCGACGTCCTCTTCGAGCTCGTCGGCCGGCTCACCGAGCAGGGCATCTCGGTCATCTACATCTCGCACCGGATGGACGAGGTCTACCGGATCGCCGACCGGATCACCG
>JAOPVN010000555.1 GCA_025966175.1 Modestobacter sp.
ATGCCTCCCCGGCCTCGTGCCCGGCGGTCCGCGGCAGCCCGCGCTGTTTGGCCCAGCGTCCGTTGCCGTCCATCACGATCGCGACGTGGTGCGGCACCTTGTCGGCCGGGATCGGCGGCGGGGTGGCCCCGGACGGGTGCGGGTTCGGCTTCTTGACCTCGCGCTTCACGTCGCCTCCTCGCTCACGTCCGGTCGACCAGCGGCAGCGAGCGCAGGCCCCGCTCCAGGTGCCACTGCAGCAGGGCGGCGACCAGGCCGCTGCCCTCCCGCCGGTTGATGCCCTGGCTGGCCTCGGCCCGCCCCCAGTCGCCGGACAACAGCGCCTCCAGCAGTTCGATGGTGACCGGGCTCGGTGTCGCCGAGCCGGTGGGCCGGCAGGACGGGCAGACCGTGCCCCCGGCCGGGACGGAGAAGTGCCGGTGCGGACCGGCCTCACCGCAGCGCGCACAGTCGCCGAGGGCCGGCTCCCAGCCGGCCACCGACATCGCCCGCAGCAGGAACGCGTCCAGCACCAGCGGCGGCGGCTTCTCCCCCTCGGCCAGGGTGCGCAGCGCCCCGATGACGAGCAGGAACATCCGCAGCGACGGCTCCTTCTCCTCCGCGGTCAGCCGGTCGGCGGTCTCCAGCACCGCGGTGCCGGCGGTATAGGCGCGGTAGTCGCCGGCGATCCCCGGCCCGTAGGCGCGGATGGACTCCGCCTGGCTGACGATGTCGAGGTTGCGGCCGGTGTAGAGCTGCAGGTCGACGTGGCTGAACGGCTCCAGCCGGGCGCCGAACTTGCTCTTGGTCCGCCGCACTCCCTTGGCCACCGCCCGCACCTTGCCGGTGCGCCGGGTGAGCACGGTGATGATCCGGTCGGCCTCACCGAGCTTCTGGGTGCGCAGGACGACGCCCTCGTCCCGGTAGAGCGCCTGCGGAGTCGTGCTCACTAGTACCCGAGCCGGTTCAGCTTCTTCGGGTCGTCCTGCCACTCCCCCAGCACCGTCACGTGCAGGTCCAGGTGCACCCGGCCGCCCAGCAGCGTCTCCAGCCCGACCCGCGCCTCGCTGCCGATCGCCTTGATCGTCTGCCCGCCCTTGCCCAGCAGCATCGGCTTCTGGCTGGCGCGCTCGACGTGCAGCAGCGCGTGGATCTCGGTGAAGACGGCATCGGGGTCGCGCGGGTCGGGCTTGCGGTTGATCTCCTCGACCGTGACGGCGAGGGAGTGCGGCACCTCCTGGCGGACCTTCTCCAGCGCGGCCTCGCGCACCAGCTCGGCGATCTGCCGCTCGACGTCCTCGTCGGTGGTCTGCTCCTCCGGGTACATCGGCGGCCCCTCGGGCAGCATCCCGATGAGCAGGTTCTCCAGCAGGTCGACCTGCTCGCCGGCCACGGCGCTGACCGGCACGATCTCCCGCGCGTCGACGAGCTGACTGGCCGCGATGAGCTGCTCGGTGATGGCCTTCTTGCTGGCCGCGTCGGTCTTCGTGACGACGACGACGATCGGCGTCGACACCGCCTTCAGCTGCCGGGCGATGAACGCGTCACCGGACCCGACCGGCTGGTCCGCGGGGATGCAGAAGATGATCACGTCGACGTCGGACAAGGTGTCGCGGACGACGTCGTTGAGCCGCTGGCCGAGCAGGCTCTTCGGCTTGTGCAGGCCCGGGGTGTCGACCAGCACCAGCTGGCCCTGCGGACGGTGCACCACACCCCGGATCGCGTGCCGGGTGGTCTGCGGACGGTTGCTGACGATGCCGACCTTCTCGCCGACCAGGGCGTTCGTGAGCGTGGTCTTCCCGGCGTTGGGCCGACCGACGAGGGCGGCGAAGCCGCTGCGGTAGGGCGGCTGATCGGGGAGGGTCACGCCGGCCAGTCTCCCACCCATCACCGACAGCACGGCCGCGCCGGGCTCCTGCGCCGGTGCACCCGCTGCTGCGCCGGTGCACCCGCGCAACAACGGGCACAGCTGCGCACGAGCCACGAGCGCGCCTGGGACCATCGTCGGCATGGCTTCCCGGTCCCGACGTGAGCACGGCGAGCCCCTGGTGGTCCGGGCGGCGGTCGAGCGGGAGCGGCACCTCGACCAGGTGACCAGCTACGGGTACCTCGCCGGCCGCGGCCCCAAGCGGCACGTGACGGTGGTCCCGCGACCGCTGCGGTACTGGCAGTACGACGCCGCGGGCCCGCTGGTGATCGCGCTCACCGTGCTCGCCGTCGCCGCCTGGCTGGGCTTCCTGGGCTGGCGCGACGGCGGCGCCGCGGCCGCCGACGAGCTCCCACTGGCCGTCGGGTTGGGCATCCTCGTGCTCCTCGGCGCCACCGGCCGGTTCACCATCAGCGACCATGCGGTCTCCACCGACATCGCCGGGCTGCGGCAGACGTCGTCGTTCGGCGTCGTCCCGCTGGTCCTGGTCACCGAGGTGGTCGAGGGCCGCGCTCCGCAGGGCTGGCCGAAGGCCCGGAACCGCGGCGGGTGGTGGCCGGGCCGGCGGCGGATCAGCGTGCGACACCTGGACCTGGACGGGCTGACCGAGAAGGCGTTCACCGTCTGGGTGCGCGACCCGGCCGCCGTGGCCGCCGCCCTCGGCCGGCCGCTCCCCCGCTAGTCCTCCAGCAGCCCCGGGGCGAGCAACCGGGCCCGGGTGGCCCGGCGCACCGCGTCCAGCCGGGACGTCGACCCCAGCTTGTTGTTGATGTTGCTCAGGTGCCGCTTCACCGTGCCCTCGCTGATGTGCAGCTCCTGCGCGATCGCGAGGTTGGAGCGGGCCCGGGAGACCAGCGTGAGCACCTCCAGCTCCCGCGCCGACAGAACCGGGGCACCCGAGGACGCCAGGCTGGCCAGCCCGCCCCGGGAGACCGACAGGGTCACCATGTCCTGCTCGCGCTCGGTGCTCGCCCGGATCGCCGCCACCAGCTCGTGGTGCCCGATCGTCTTGATCAGGTAGGCCGACGCCCCCCGCAGCAGCAGCTGGCGGGCCAGCGTCGTGTTCTCGTGCATGGTCAGCACAACGATGCGGGTCAACGGCGAGGCACTCCGGATCTCCACCAGCGAGGTCAGCACCGACTGGCCGGGCATCTCCACGTCGAGCAGCACGACGTCGGGGCGGTGCTGGCGGGCCAGCCGGACCGCGTCCTCGCCGTTGGACCCCTCGGCCACCACCTCGATCCCGTCGTGCACGCCCAGCAGCGCGCCCAGGCTCTCCCGGAACAGCCGGTGATCGTCGACGAGGACCACGCGCAGGGCCGGCTGCGGGCCGGTCATGCGGCGGCCGAGCTCAGGGGCACGGTGAGCGCCAGCCGGACGCCGCCCGGGCCGGCCTGCAGCGCCACACTGCCGCCCAGACCCTCCGCGCGCTCGTGCAGCGAGGCGAGCCCGACGGTGCGCGTGGTGTCGACGGCGGCGGGGTCGAACCCCGAGCCGTCGTCGGCGACCGTCGCCGTCAGGTGGCCCTCGGCGACCACCAGGCTGACGTCGAGCCGGGTCGCCTCCTTGCCGTGGAGCAGGGAGTTGCGGATGGCCTCACGCACGATCAGGTAGCTCTCCTCCTTGACGTGGCTGGGCAGCGGCTGGGTCGCCTCGCCCTCCTCGGTCAGCGTCACCTCGAGACCGACCGGGGCGGTGAAGTCCAGGTACTCCTGGAGGGCCTGGCCGAGGGTGCGGTCCCCGACCACGTCGCGCAGCCGGGTGGCCAGCCCCCGGACGTCGTTGAGGGTGTCCAGCAGCACCTGACGCGTCGCGCGGAGCCGGTCGACGTCCGGGGCCTGGCCGGTCGCGAGCAGATGCAGGACGAGGTCGACCCCCTGCATGGCCGCGCCGATGCCGTGGCTGGTGTGGTCGTGCAGGTCGCGGGCGACCCGGCGGCGCTCGTCCCGGTTCGCGTCGCTGATCCGGGCGAGCAGGACGTCGACGTAGGTGACCGCGG
>JAOPVN010000191.1 GCA_025966175.1 Modestobacter sp.
ACCGCTTCCGGTCGTTGCGCGCCGCGTTCGGCGACGGCTGGCTGCCGATCGTGCTGAACAACCGGCCGGGCAACCCGGCCGGGATCGGCAAGCGCGAACACCAGGTCCTGACCAACAAGGACGTCGACACCCCGGGGCACCCCACGCACGAGGCCCGCGAACAGGTGGTCACGTTCCTGCGGGAGCGTCTCGGCGTCCGGACCTCCGCGGACGCGTAGCGCGCCCCGCCAGCACGAGGCAGAACGGGTGGCCGACCGGGCTCCGACCGGAAGGACCGTCCCGGACCGCCCGGGCGCAGGGTCACCCACTCCGGGTCGTCGGTCCCACGGCTGAGGCGCGTACCGGCGACGCTACGACGCCGGGTCGTCCGCCGTGAGCAGCGCCCAGAGGACCTTCCGCTCCCCAGCTGCACACCAGCCGTGCCGCTGCGCCAGATCGGCCACCAGGTAGAGCCCGAAACCCCCGAGTCCGGGATCGCGGCCCTCGGCCGGCCGGGGCGGGGTGTCACCAGCGGAGTCGCTCACCGCGATCATCCACTCGTTCCCCGACCTGCTCAGCGTGGCACTGGCCGGCGGAGCACCATGGCGCAACGCGTTGGAGGCGAGCTCGTCGACGACGAGCACCATGCGCTCGGACCAGTGCTCCCGGGTCGGGTCGACGACCGCGGCGCTCCCGGTCAGTTCGGCCCGCAGTCGGGACCGCAGGTGGACCAGCTCGGTGAGCGAGTGCAGATCCTGGTGCCAGACCTCGGCGAAGCCGCCGGGCATCATCAGCGGCTGCCAGAGGTGAGCTGCCACGATCACCTCCACTGCTCGGCCGCCATCACTGCTGCGGCTCGACCCTAGGGCTGGACCGACCCGCGGCGCGCCCGGGGGCCCGACGGCCCGACATCCCTCCCGCCCACGGCGGGCCGGACCAGCAGGTTGATCACGTGGATAAGGTCCATCGCGACCCACGGACACCGGACGTCCACGGGGATCGGCTGGGGAAGGGGCAGGTCGTGCAGATCGCCACCGACGAGGCTCGGCGGCTGGCCGCCGTCCGCCGCTACCAGGTCCTGGACACGCCACCGGACGGCGCCTTCGAGCGCATCACCGCGCTGGCCGCACGGCTGTTCCAGGTGCCCATCTCGATCGTCAGCATCGTCGACTCGGACCGGATCTGGTTCAAGTCCCACCACGGCGTGGACGTCGACCAGATCGACCGGGAGCCCGGCCTGTGCGCCTCGGCGGTGCTGCAGGGCGAGCCGTGGCTGGTCAACGACGCGCGGACCGACCCGCGCACGCTCGCCAACCCCCTGGTCGCCGGTGAGCTCGGGCTGCAGTTCTACGCCGGGGTGCCGCTGACCACCCATGACGGCTACAACCTGGGCACGCTCTGCATCATCGACCAGCAACCGCGCGAGCTCACCGACGACGAGGTCGCCTCCCTGACCGACCTCGCCCGGGTGGTCATGGACGAGCTCGAGCTCCGGCTGGCCGCCCGCCGGACCGTGGAGCTGGAGAGTCAACTGCGGCAGAGCGCGGAGAACGTGGCCCGCACGCTCCAGCGCAGCCTGCTGCCGGCCCGCGTGCCGGCCGTGACCGGACTGGACATAGCGACGCGCTACCACGTCGCCAACGCCGACGAGGTGGGCGGCGACTTCTACGACGTGATCGCGGACGCCGCGGGTGGCTGCGCCGTCGTGGTGGGCGACGTCTGCGGCAAGGGCACCGCCGCCGCCTCGCTGACCGGCACGGCGCGCTGGGTGCTGCGGGCAACCGTCTCGGAGTCCTGGACGCCGGCCGGTGCGCTGGCCCGGCTGAACTCCGTGATGGTGCGCGCCCAGGAGGAGCCCGGCGACTACTGCACCGCCGTCCTCGTCGCCGTCGCCCCCGTGCAGGACGGGCGGACGACCGTGACGGTGGGCCTGGCCGGACACCCGCACCCACTGCTGCTGCGCGCCGACGGAACGGTCGAGCGACTCGGCACCACCTCTCCGGTCGTCGGCTGGACCCTGGAGGCCGGCTACACCGAGACGGCCGCGCCGATGTCCAGCGGAGACCTGCTGGTGCTCTTCACCGACGGCACCCTGGAGGTGGTGGCCGGCCACGGCGCCACCGACGACCAGGAGGTCCGCGCTCTGCTGGCGCCGCTGGCCGGGCGGCCGGCCGAGGACGTTGCCCGCGCATTGGACGACGTGCTGAACCTCGCCACCCTGCGCGACGACGCTGCCTTCGTCGTGGTGGCCGTCCGATGAACGACGGCGCGGTGCCTTTCGATGTCCGCACCGAGGAGCGGGCCGACCATGTCCGGCTCGTGGTGACCGGTGAGCTGGACTTCTACCGCGAACCCGATCTGCGCAGCGCCCTCGAGGCGCTGCTCGCCCAGAGCCCGCCGCAGCGACTGGTGCTCGACATCGGCGGACTGCAGTTCCTGGACTCCGCCGGCTTGCGCGTGCTGCTGGTCTGCCGGGACCGCTGCCGCTCGGCCGACGTCCCGTTCCGGCTGGCGGTGGCACCGGGACCGGTGACGCGACTGCTCGACCTCGCCGGCGTGCGGAGCTGGTTCAGCTACGAGTGACCGGTCACTCGGCGACGTAGAGGCAGAACGGGTGGCCGGCCGGGTCGAGCATCACCCGGACGTCGTCCTGCGGCTGGAACTCCGCCTGCACCGCGCCCAGCGATCGAGCGAGATCGACCGCAGCCGCCAGATCGTCGACCTCGACGTCCAGGTGCGCCTGCATCCGGGGGTCACCGGGACCCGCAGGCCAGACCGGCGGCACGTGGTCCGGCTCCAGCTGGAAGGACAACCCCGGGCCGCCGGGCCGCAAGGTCGCCCACTCCGGGTCGTCGGTGCCGATCGGCCAGCCGAGCAGCGCG